>JBAUUA010000275.1:0-2684 GCA_049582465.1 Bradyrhizobium sp.
GCACGGTGCGTTCGTTGATGGTTTCGCCGTCGCGGCGCACCACGACCTTGGCGCGCTCGCCACTGACGCCCTGATCGTCGAGCCGGTAGGTGATGGTCTGGGGCTGTCCGACGATGCCGAAACGGGGGGCGGCCGAGATCGCGATACGGCGGTCGCGTTCGTCCTTGCGGCCGGTGATCAGGGCGTGCACCGGGGCCTGGAATCCGAGCGCGGCGGCGCTCGGCGGAATGTCGTGCACCCGCCCGTCGGTGATCAGGAACGCGCCGGCGACGCGATCGACGGGAACGTCCGACAGCGCCGACGACAGCGCGCCGAACAATTTGGTGCCGTCGGTTTCGCCGTCGGCCTGGCCGGCCTCGACCACCCGCACCTCCAGCCCCCTGATCTTCTTCAGGCTGTCGACCAGCGCTTCCCTGGCCTTTTCGGTTTCCTGGTTGCGGTTGCCGAAATTCTGGCTCGGGCTCTTGTCGATCACCACGGCGGCCACCGACGACAGCGGCTCGCGGTCCTCGCGGGTGAATGACGGGTTAGCGAGCGCGAGCAGAATGAGCGCCAGCGCGGCGATGCGGGTCGCCGCACCACGGGCGCGCCCGAGCAGCAGCAAGGCTGCGATCACGACGATGCCGGCCACTGCGAGCCAGAGCACCAGCGTGGGAACGAGCGGGGTAAACGCGATACCGTATTGCATTTATTGATCCAGCGAGTTGGCGTCATCCTGAGGTGCGCGTCGCCCTTGCGACGCGCCTCGAAGGATGCTCTTGCAATCGGGGCTCGCCATCCTTCGAGGCTCGCTTCGCTCGCACCTCAGGATGACGGCAGTTCTCATTGCCCGAGCCGTTCGATCAGCGCGGGCGCGTGCACCTGGTCGGCCTTGTAGTTTCCGGTCAGCGTGTACATCACGATGTTGACGCCGGACCGGAACGCGAATTCGCGTTGCCGCGGCTCGCCCGGCGTCAGCGGCAGCATCGGCTGGCCGTCCGGGCGGATCGCCCAGGCGCCGGCAAGATCGTTCGAGGTGATGATGATCGGCGAGACGCCGTCGCCGCCGCGCGCCGGCCGCGAGGCATCCTCGTCGTCCTCGCCGCGCGGCAACGCCTCGACCCAGGTCTGGCCGGTGTTGAAGCGGCCGGGGAAGTCGCGCAGCAGATAGAAGGTCTTGGTCAGCACATGTTCGCGCGGCACCGGCTCGAGCTCGGGCACGTCGAGCGAAGCGAGGATGTTGCGCAGCGCCAGCATGCCCGGCGTCTGCGCCGCGCCGTTCTCGCCCGGCGGCGCCTCGATGGCGTCACGGGTATCGAACAGCACGGTGCCGCCCTGTTTCATGTAGGCGTCGATCCGGTTGATGGCGTCCTGCGGCGGCTTCGCCGCACCCGGCACGATCGGCCAGTAGATCAGCGGGAAGAACGCCAGCTCATCATGCGCGGGATCGATGCCGACGGGGTCGCCGGCTTCCAGCGCCGTGCGCTGCGCCAGGAACAGCGTCAGCCCGGCCATGCCCGCCTTGACGATGGAATCGACGTCGGCATTGCCGGTGACGACATAAGCGAGCCGGGTCTGCGACGTCGCCTTGATGGCGAAATCGTCGCTGGTCTCGGCGCGCGCCGGCCAAGGGACCATCAATGTGGTTGCCAGCATTGCCGCGCCGATGATCGCGAACGCCAATGCGGCCGGGGCCGCGCGCCGTCGCAGCAGCGCTGCGATGCCGGCGCCGAGCATGGCGACGATCACGGCATCGATCAGGAACAGTGCCAGCGCCGCCGACAGCAGGATGCCGCGGAGGTCGCGCGGTTCGGCATTGGTGTAGCTGGCGTGGCGCGCGTTCAGGCCCGCGGTGTCGAGCGGCGCGATCCGGTCAGCGGCGGCGAGCGTGTTGACCGCGAGCGGACCGTCGGCCGGGCCGTAGAAGCCCGGCGGATGTTCGACCGTCGCGCGATCGCGGAAGTCGGCGGACAGGGGTTTTGCGGTCGACGGCGGCGGGCCGAACACGCCGAAACCGTCGAGGATGTGCAGCGGCGCCACCGTCTCGGCGGTGGTTTCGCCGGCGACGCCCGCGCCCGGTTTGGAGGTGTAGCCGGACATGTCGACGATCCGCCGCAGCATCTCGACGAAGGTGCCGGACATCGGCAGGTCCGACCAGCGCATATCGGCGCTGACATGGAACAGCGTCACGATGCCCTTGCCGCGATGCTCGCCGGTGACCAGCGGCGTGCCGTCTTCCAGCGAGGCCCAGCTCTTCGTCGCCAGCACTGCATCCGGCTCGGCGAGCACCTGCCGGTTGACGGTGACGTCCTTCGGCACGGCGAGGCCGGCGAACGGTCCGTCGGCCGTGAAGGCTGCGAGGTGCTGCGGCTTTTCCCAGGTCAGGCTGCCGCCGAGGCTGCGGCCGCCGCGGCGCAGCTTGACCGGCACCAGATCGTCATCAGCCTGCGCCAGGCGGGGACCTGCGAAGCGCACCAGCACCCCGCCTTGCTCGATCCACGCGCTGATCCGCTCGCGGATTTCGGGCGACAGCGTTCCAACGTCGGCAAGGATCATCATCGGCAGCTTCTGGTCGAGGAACTGGGTGATGACCTGCTGCGGCGCGCCCTTGTCGCCGAGCCGGACATCGGCGAACGGCCCCAGCGCGCGGGTGAGGTAGAAGGTCGAGGCCAATAGCGGCTGCGCGGTATCGCTCGACGATCCGC
>JBAUUA010000276.1:0-4409 GCA_049582465.1 Bradyrhizobium sp.
GACGAAGAACGGATGGGGCCGCATCGCGACAAACTCGTCCGCCGAACGCACGAGCTCGGTCCTGGGCTGAGGCACGTCGAGCCGCGTCAGCAGTTCGGCAAGACCGGCCTTGCTCTGTACCTGCTCGAACGAATCGAACCCGGCGAGTGCGATACCGAGGCGAGCGGGGAGTTGTTGGCGCGCGGCGGCGAACAGATAGGCCTGCTCATGCACCGGCAGCAGCGCATCGATCCGGCTCGCTTCGACCGTATCGATCGCCGCCTTCAGATAGCCGTCCGGATCGGCACCCGACGCCGGCGCCCGATGGACGCGGTTGACGAAGCGCGAGAAACGCCCGAGGCACAAGGCATCGCTGGAGAGGAGCTCGACCCGGTGGCCGGCAAGGCCGAGCGCCGTGATGGCCTCGCGCGACGACAGGCTGGAGCCTTCGCTCAGGAGAATTCTGGGTTGTCGCGCTGTCATCCGGACCTGCCTCGCCGCGCGAGCTTAGCTGGCTGCGGTGACACCACAAAGCGCGCGGGCCACCGCGCCGGGATTGTCGGCGGTGCGAACTTGCCCTAGCGTCACCGGCCCGTTCCTCCGCTATCTCTCCCCTCGCAGCAATGGACAGCCATGAACCGCGTTCTCGCCCATACCGGCGCAAAATATCCGATTGTGCAGGCCCCGATGGGCTGGATCGCCCGCACGCAGCTGGCTTCGGCGGTGTCACGCGCCGGCGGCCTCGGCGTCATCGAGACCTCCTCCGGCGAGACCGAGGCCTGTCAGGCCGAGATCAACAAGATGAAGGCGCTGGACCTGCCGTTCGGCGTCAATCTGCCGATCCGTTTCCTGCGTGACGACGCGATGCTGAAATTCGTCTGCGATTCCGGCGTTAAATTCGTCACCACCTCCGCAGGCAGCCCGGCGAAATTCATCGCGCCGCTGAAGGCCGCGGGCATCACGGTCTATCACGCGGTGCCGACGGTGGAAGCCGCGCTGAAATGCGTCGAGGCCGGCATCGACGGGCTGGTGGTGGAGGGTGCCGAGGGCGGCGGCTTCAAGAATCCGGAAGAAGTCTCGACGCTCGTGTTGTTGCAGGGCATCCGCGCCCGCAGCGACGTGCCGATGATCGCCGCCGGCGGCATCTGCGACGGCCGCGGCATGGCGGCGGCGTTCGCGCTCGGCGCCGAAGGTATCCAGATGGGCACCCGTTTTGTCAGCTGCAGCGAGAGCCCGGTGCATGCCAACTACAAGAACGCCATTGTGGATGCGAAGGAGACCGGCACGCTGGTGCTCAACAAGAAATCGACGCCGTGCATCCGCGCCCTGAAGTCGGAACGCACGAAAGCGATCTACGAGGAGGGCCTGATGACGCCGGACGCGCTGAAGGGAATTCGCGACGTGTATTTCCGCGGCGACATGGAAGCAGCTCCGGCGCTTGCCGGGCAATCGGCCGGCCTGATCGGCGAAGTGAAGCCGGCGCGCCAGATCATCGAGGAGACCGTGGCGCAGTTTTTCGCCATCACCTGCCGGCTCGGCGGATTGGCGTCACAGCAATCGTTCGGGTGAAACGCGATATAATACGCTGTCACGTACAATTACGGATATCACCGGCCGCTTGCGCACCAAGGTTTAACAAAGACCGCTTAGTCGTGACCCCGCGTTCCAGAACAGAACGCGGAGGTCCCGGTCCTTCCGTGGCGGTCGAGCCGGGACCTTCACTCAAAAATTGCAGGGCCGCTCAAATTGCGCCAGATGCGAATGGCGCTACGCGTGTTCGCTCCTGAGAAACAGCACATCGACATATCCGATCCGGGCGACCTTGAGCTGAATCTCCGCCGGACTTGTCTTCCTCGGCGGTCCCGCCCGCATCAGCCAGTAGGGTTCGTATCCATACTGCGAAAGATGATCCAGGATGGCCGATACCGACGTCCCGAACTTGTTCAGTCCTTCCTCATGGAGCTCGATAAAAAGAGCGGGCGCTGCCATCTTCAGGATGCCGGAGGCGCCCATCAGGACCAGCATCTCCGCGCCCTGAACGTCGATCTTCACCAGAGCCGGCCTTAGATGGCGTTTGTCCTGCACGAGTTCGTCGAGCGTCACGGCGCTGACCGGCAAACCGCTGCCGTCGCGGGAGAGCTTGTGATCCGCCGGATGAAGAGGGTTGATCTCGAGCAGCATCGTCCCGGGCGCAGCGGCGGCAACGGCTTTCAGGACGTGAACGCGGTTCAGAACGTTCGCGCGCCCGAGCGCCGAGATCAGGCTGTCGTAATTTCGAGCTTCCGGTTCGATCGCGATCACTTCGCCGCTCTCACCCACCCATCGCGCAAAGCGAAGCGAGAAGAAGCCGACATTGGCCCCGACGTCGATGACCAGGCAACCGTCCGGCACGAAATCCTTCAGCCGATCGATAGGCCCTGCCTCGAAATACTGCTTGTAGATCGCATAGAACGCGAGAAAGACCCGGTTGAACCCGGAAATGCGATCAAGACCGAGCCTTGCAATCAGCGCAAACAGCTTGACCGCGGAATCTCTTATGAGGCTTTGGAGCATCCAAAAACCATCCGGTGTTGCTCATTGGGTCGAGGGAAGTGTCATGCCGACCGAGATGCAGGCCGGCATGAAGGGATGTTTCCGCGGTCATGCGGGAGCGTGAAAAAGACCGCGATTTTTCCTGCCACCTGGTCCAGAAAGCCCTATTGCATCGTCACAACGCTTATCGCATACAAATTCGGGGAGCTTTTCCAATGCTGTACAGCCTGCGCAGAGGCCGGTCGAGGCTTGAGGCTTGAAATCGGTCGAGAACAAATTCCTGTCTTGGCCATTCATTTTGGCGGCCGGCTTCTTTTTGATCCCCATCGTCCTTTTTTCTATTTATCCGATCGGCTTCTGGAGTTCGACCGACTATGAGCCGTTGGGGCTGGCGAACGCCCTGAACATGGCCTACCGGCTCGCCGATCTCAAACTCTACGCCGCCGAAGGCATGACGAACCATCCCGGGGTTCCGTTCTATCTGATGAGCTGGCTGGCTCTGGCGCTTTCGGGTCATCCGGTCGCCGCCGGGGGGCAGGAGCCTTTCTTCCGCGAGGTCGTCGATCACGTCGAGGATTATCACCGGGCAGCGGTCTATGTCGCCGCATTGGCCGGTTCGGCAGGCGTCTATGCCTTTGCTCGAACAGCCCTCAAATTGATTCCGACGGGAGTGACGGCGATTGCCCTCCTGGCCTGGCTGGTGTCGACGCCGGCGACGATATTGTGTTTCATGTACACGGGATTCGAGCCCGTCGGCCTGCTGATCAACGCCCTGTTCCTGGTGGTTCTGGCTGCGCTTGCCTTTGACCGGGAGATCAATCCCAGGGTGATCGTTCTGGCGGGCCTCGTCGGGGCTTTCGCATATCTGAACAAGCTCGCCTATGCCTACGTCCCGCTGGCGCTGGTTTGCGCGATCTTCTGGAAAGCCTATTTTGGCGGGATCGGCTGGCGCCGGACCGCGGCTCTCATCGCGCTGTCCCTTTTTACCTTTGTCGCGGTGGTCGTTGCCACCGGGTATTTCATCATCGGATGGAAAGCGTTCGTATACCTCTTGCGATTCCATCGAAACGTCATCCTCGGTTCGGGGCTGTACGGGGGCGGCCAGCGGGTCGTGGTGAGTGGTGAGGGAGTTTGGCGCGCGATCATGGCGATCCCGGGCGACAGGGCCTATGCGGTCCCGTTGGCTCTGATTGCCGGAGTGGCGCTCAATATAGCCGGCGTGATCTCGGGATTAAGGAACAGGCAGAACGAAGGCGTTGCTGTCATGGCTATTGGCGCCGGCCTGGCTGCGTTGTATTCGGCGCTCAGCGTCATGAAGCACTACGACTCCCATTACACGGCGGGCGTATCGGCGACGTTGCCGGGCTGTGTGCTGGCCTGCTTTCTGTTCGCGCGGGGCTGGAATTCCAGGGCTCGCTTGACCGCCGTTGCGGTTGCCTCGCTCGCGATCCTGTTGATGGCCGGTCCCGTCCTGCTGGAGGTAAGGGACGTGTTGGCCTCCAAAGTCAACGCCACGCGTCTGGCGGCGGCGGATATCAAGGAGGTTGGTGTCCAGACCGCAGGGATGGAACGAGTTGTCGACTTCAGCTATCGAGTGCCGTTCCCACAATTTGTCGAGGGCTTTGTTGTGCACTATGCGGGCGTGCCCCGGCTCACCGAGGAATATGTTCGCTCCAGAGGAGGGATAACGAACGACATTCTTGGCGAAACAGGCGGCGAGATCGGCGCCTACGTCTTCGACAAGAATTATTTTGACGCACAGGCGATCATGAACGCTCCGAACCTCGATCCACGGAGACCGACGCCGGAGCGGTTCGATGCCCATGACAAGTTGATCGAGCTGCACACGGTTTTTCTGCTGATTCGCAAATGAGTCTCAAAGGGGGATACCTCCCGGC
>JBAUUA010000277.1:0-5924 GCA_049582465.1 Bradyrhizobium sp.
GAGCACTGCCAACAATCCGCCCTGAGTGAAGATATCCAGCAGCGTGTCGTGGGCCTCGAAGTTTGGCGTGCCGTTCGGCTCGGGATGAGCGACATTTTTTGGTTCGCCCGAAGAATCCTGGCGGCCTTCGAGAATCAGGGCCGGTATCGGAAGGTGCGGACCCGGCCCGAGTCCCAGCATTCCCGATTCAACGCCGCGATCGACGGCGTTCTGCCAGGTCTGAAGTCGGATTTGAGCGGTCTTTTCGGTGTCGCGCTCGTTGCCCTTCGCCAGGTCGTCGGCCAGTCCGCGGGCTTCGACCGCGAGGGAATAGCCGAACGGAATCGCGGAAACAAAAACCAGGGGCAGCGCGAGAATCGCAATCCATACGAATGCCGAGCGGATGGTGAGGCTTGGTTGACCGGAGCGAAGCCATGTTCGCAGTTTGAGCGCTATGAAGATCGGGCCGGAGGCCACGAGGACAAGACTGAATGCATCGCCTTTGCTCAGCCGCCCAACGTAAATCGGAAGAATGGCAGTTCCGATGGCGGCGATCCGCGCGGGAGTGCCGGCTGCGACGCCGGCAAGGTGCAGGGATAGAAGGCCGAGCATGGCACAGAGGAGAGCCAACTGGTTGGGGTTCTCCGACCAGCCGCGCAAGCGGTCCCAATACCAGAGATCGAGCGATCCGGCGCCGATCCATCCCCACGCCTGGGCGAGCTGCAGCGCGAGGGAGGCCGAGCCGGCCGTCACCAAAAACCAGGCGACGCGATGCAAATGAGCGCCGGCGCCCGGACCTGCGACGCACAGCACGCTGATCGCGGCGAGCAGCAGGTAGGCCAGCACGTCATGCATGAACAAGGAGGTATCGTGAACATCTCCGATCATGAATCCGGTCAGGGTGCCGATGCCTTGCGCCGCCGCAAAAAGCAGCCAGAAGATGACCAGTCGCGAAAGCGCCGGCGTGAATTGAGTCCCGAGCTGAACCGTCTGGCGGCCGATCGTCAGGGCGATCCAGATGACGAGGCAGACTTCGCCGGGCCCAATGGGCGCTGCGGAGGGCCGCAGCTGCGACGCGGTCGACAGCAGGATCCCGATCGCCAGTAGCAGGTCCAGCGTCATGAAATTCTCTCTTGTTCCAGCGAGGCGTGGTCGGCGCCTTGCGTGGCCGTCGGCAGTCGGCCGGGCGCGGGTTGGTCCAGCAGCTCGTTGTAGGCCGCGACATAACGGGCAACGGTGAGATCGAGGTTGAATTCCCGCCTTACCAGCTGGGCGGCGCGGGCGCCCATCGCGCGAGCAGCCGCGCGGTCATCGAGCAGTTCGACGATCTTGGCGGCCAGCTCCCGTGGTGCGCGCGGCGGAACGAGAAAGCCGGTGTGTCCGTCGGAAACCACGTCGCTGCAGCCGGGCATCCGTGTCGCCACGATGGGCAGCCCGGCGAGGCCCGCCTCGAGCAACGCGCGGGGTACGCCCTCGCGATATTCGGTCGGGAATGCGAAGACGTCGGCGGCCTTCAGCAGCGAAGGGACATCCGATCGAGGGCCGATGGCGATTACGTAGGGGGCGTGGCGCTTGATCTCGGCCTCCGTTACTGCCAGCGGCCCCTCGCTCTCGCGCGGGCCGACCAGCAGAAAACGAACGGCCGGTCGCACCTCGTGAACCAATGCCGCGGCCTCGAGCAGTGCCGGAATCCCTTTCTGCCGGGTGAGGCGCGTGACGGTGATGACGATTTCACAGTCTTCAAGCCCGAGGGCCCGGCGAAGGTCGGTTGCCGACGGTCCCGCGGCCGTCGCGAGCTCGAACCCTCCGATATCGATCCCTGATCCGGGAATCAGCCGGCTCGATCCCTTGCCGATCATCGCAAAGCGCTCGAAAAAGCTCTGGTCGTCGCGATTCTGGAACACCGTCATCGCCGTTCCGCGCGCCGCCAGCCGGTGGAGCGCGACGTAAACGGGCCGCAGCGCCAGGGCCAATGCCGAACGCGACGAATAGAGCCAGCCGAGTCCGTTGATGGTTCGAATGACGACGGCCCCACCAATACTGCGCGCCGCGAGCGGAACCAGCAGATTCGGCTTGGTATCGAAGCACTGAATGAGATCGGGGCGAATATTCGCGACGAGGTCCTTGAGCCGCCTGATCGCGGCCAGATCGGCCGCCGGATCTACAAACCGATCGAAGCGGAACGAGTGATACTCGATAGCCGCGCGAGTGAACGGGGTGACGTCTCCGGTACCGGCCGCCATCACCTTGATGCCGCGCCCGGCAAGGGCGCGCAAGAACGGAATTCGAAGGTGATGATCTTCTCCGCCGATGCAGAGCAACGAAAGGCTCAAGACGTGATCCTCCTTGCCGCGTTTGCGCAACCGGCCCCGATCCGAGGCATGTGGCAAACCTGCGGGTCTCCGGCCGTCCGTTCTGCCCGTCGGGCGGCGCATCCCGAGCAATCGATGCAACATGGAATATTCAAACCCACGCTACGTCTCCGCAATGTCGAGAGACGCCACTGTCATTCAGCAAACGATGTCGTTGCGGCGCGGGGAAACGTTATCAATATTGGTTTCGAAAACCTTGCTGCATTGCGAGGTACCCAGAAGGGGTTACGTACCGGATTTGCTGCAATAGCTGCGTGGTGGGTAGCCCGGGGGGCGGTATCGGGCCGATAGATTGCCGGCTTCAAATGGCGCAACGGCAACGCGCGCAAGCGCTGCAGCGTTCGCGCGACCGCGTCGCCTTCGCGTACAGCTGTCGAAATATCGGACATTTCTGGCCGACATTGTCATTGGCGTTGTTTCACGGGGATTCCGGGATTACGAGGCCGCGGTTCCCGACATGATCGCGGCCGGGAGCCGCGACGGGCTACTCACTTTGGTGTAGCGCTACCGGCGATCCAACGCCCGTCGCTTGCAGGTGGTAATGCGCCTTAGTCATGCACATCAATGACAGTCCAGCCTAATATCAAGGTTCGATCGTTACCCTGATCCGAGAAGAGAGGCGTGCTCGCGGTGCGGACATTTCGCCTCCGAATTCACCAGTCTGGCGTGAACAAAAATACTGAAACACGAGTAACAACCTACGGGAGAATCATCAGATGAAGGCTGTTATCCAATGCGGCGGAAAGGGCACACGTTTACTCCCGCACACCTCCATTTTACCCAAGCCGCTCATGCCGATCGGGTCGCGGCCCGTGCTGGAGCTCGTGCTCAAATGGCTCAGGCGAAACGGAATCAAGGACGTTTTCATAACGACCGGCTATCTGGGCCATCTCATTCGCAGCGTCTGCGGCGACGGCAGCCAGTGGAACATGCGGATAACCTACACGCAGGAAATGGAGCCGCTTGGAACGATGGGCCCGTTGTCGCTCGTGCGGGAGCACCTTGACGAGCCGTTCCTGGTTCTCAACGGCGATGTGCTCACCGATCTCAACCTCAACCAGCTCGTGAGCTGTCATCGACGGCATCAGGGAACCCTGACGATCGCCACGGCCAGCCGCCCCACCAAGATGGACTTCGGCGTGATCGAGGAGGCTGACGGACGCGTGACGGAATTCCGGGAGAAGCCGGAACTGTCGCATCTCGTCAGCATGGGCATCTACTGCATGGACCCCTCGGTGCTCGATCGCATTCCGTCCGGTGTCCCGTTCGGCTTCGACGATCTGATGTTCCAGATGATCCAAGAGGGGATATCCGTGAACGTATTCAAGCACCACGGCATGTGGCTCGATATCGGGCGGGTGGAAGACTTCGTCAAGGCGCAGGATATCCCATGGGACGAGCAGTCGCCGGCATTCGCGGCCGTCCGGGCTGCTTGAGGCAACGCCGCATGTCGCGGTGATTGCCCTGGCCGGCTCAACGTCTCGCTAAGCTCGGGTTCGGAGTCTAACGCATGTTACTGGTATCAGAGCCGGTCCTGGGGGCCGAGGAGAAGGCGGCTTTAGCGGCTGTCATCGAGAGCGGCTGGGTTACGATGGGAGACCGGGTGCGGGAATTCGAGCAGGCGTTCGCTCGGCTGCACGAAGCCGAAGATTCGATTGCTGTCGGCTCGTGCACCGCCGCTCTCCATCTGATCCTGCACGCGCTCGGCATCGGACCAGGCGATGAAGTTCTCGTGCCCTCGCTGACGTTCGTCGCGACCGCCAACAGCGTGCTCTATGTGGGAGCACGGCCGGTCTTCGTCGATATCGAATCGCCAGAAGTTCCCTTGATGTCGCTGGATGAAGCCGAAGCCAGCTGCACGGCGCGAACCAAAGCCGTCATACTTGTGCATTTCGGCGGCTATCTGGCGGATCGCGACGCATGGCAGGCCTTTGCCCGTCGCCGCGGCTTGCTCCTGATCGAAGATGCCGCCCACGCGCCGGGGCTGCCCACCGTCGGGACCTTTGGCGAAGCGGCGGCATTCAGCTTTTATGGCAACAAGAACATGACGACCGGCGAGGGCGGTGCAATCATTGCCCGTGACCGTTCGTTGAGGGAAACCATCCGGCAGGCACGCTCCCACGGCATGACCAGCGGCACACGGCAGCGCCTCGACAGCCGCACTCCGGATTACGATGTGACGATGCTCGGATTCAACTTCCGTATGGACGAGTTGCGGGCTGCACTTGGCCTCGTACAGCTTAAGAAATTGCCGGAATGGAATGACATCAGGCGACGTTTGTCGCTGCGGTATCGCCAGCTCATTGCGGAGCACTGCCCGTCGGTAATCGTGCCCTTCGCGGATCCATGGCCGTCAGCGCATCATCTGATGCCGGTTGTGCTTCCGGCCGCCATCAGCCGGCAGACCGTCATCGATCGGCTGCGCAAACGAGGCATTCAGACCACCGTTCATTATCCCCCTGTGCATCGCCTGACGTTCTACAACGACCTGCAGCCAGGGCTTCATATGCCGCGAACCGAGGAGTTTGCCCGACGGGAGCTCACGCTGCCGCTTCATCCCCGGATGATGATGTCTACCGTCGAATTCGTCGTGAACTCCCTTGCAGGCGCGCTGGGCGCGGAATTCCCGCTGGAGGCAATCGCGTGATAATGCGCGGCACGGCAGATCAGCTTTCCGGGTCCTCTCTTCGGATGCAGGTCGGCCTGCGGCGCGTCCTCGATATTCTATGCGCCGGCGCGGCGGCGATCGTTCTCTCGCCGCTCATGCTGGGCGTGACGTTTGCAATTTGGATTGAGAGCGGAAGACCGATCCTGTTCTCGCAGTGTCGTCTTGGACAGTATGGACGTCCGTTCCGGATGTACAAATTTCGGAAGTTCGGACCGGACTGCGACACCAAGGGATGCCCGCTTACGGTCGAAGGCGACGAGCGCATGACAACGGTCGGCCGTTTCCTTGCCGCCGGCAAGCTGGACGAGTTGCCGCAACTTTGGAACGTCCTGTGGGGCGATATGTCGCTCGTGGGGCCGCGGCCCGAATCGCTTGCCTTCGCGGACTGCTTCCGCAACGGCTTCGAGAGGATTCATGAGCACAAGCCCGGCCTGTTCGGCCCCTGTCAGGTCATGTTTCGGCATGAAAGCAAGCTCTACCCTGAAGACGTCGCCGCGGTGGAGTTCTATCGAAAAATTCTGTTCCCGGCCAAAGCCGAAATCGACCTCGCCTATTTCTCGCGCCGGACGCTTGCTTCGGATTTCGGCTGGATTCTCCGAGGGGTCTGGGTGATCGCGACCGGATAGCGGACGGAAAAGACCCTTTGCAGGTCAGTCCAGCGAATCCTCAGGATAAGGCGGACATCGATGGTTACGAGCTATCTTGGCGCCAAGACCCTCGTCACGGGAGCGGACGGTTTCATCGGTTCGCACCTGACGGAAGCGCTTGTGGCGGCGGGAGCTCGGGTGACGGCTCTTGCGCAATACAATTCCTTCGACAGCCATGGCTGGCTTGATGATCTTGCGGAGGCGACCCGGGCGAAAGTCGATCTCGTTCGTGGCGATATCCGCGACGCAGCCTTCATC
>JBAUUA010000278.1:0-6862 GCA_049582465.1 Bradyrhizobium sp.
GAATGGGACGGCCCGATGGAGGTGAAGAAGGTCCGGCCGGCGCACCCCAACAGCTATGAGCATTTGTGTCACGCGACCGGGCTCGCGCGCTTCATGGTGGGTCTGCGCGGCCGCGGCGATCTGTGCGGTCCGAAGGGTCTCGGCAGGGAACGTCTGCAACGGGCGATCGGCGTGATCTACCGGCCCGAAACCGAACTCGCGAGCCATTATTTCCAGGCCAATCTGCCGCGGCAATTCGACGAATATGTCTGGTTCGACGACACCCACGCCGTGACCCCGCTGGATACCGCGGAAATAAAAGGCCTTCCGGACACCTATCCTTTCGGGGTGTGAGCCGATCATGAGCAGCGACGCGACCGCCTATGTTCTGAAGAAAATGGACTGGATGCGCGTTGAGCGAATATGGCCCAATGGCCTGCGCTATCTGTGGACGGATGCCTTTGGACTCGTGCTGCTGGTCTCGCTCTACGCGGAACTCGGCGACAGGAAATTCCTCGAGCAGGCCGAGTCGCTGGTCGCCGAGGTCGACCGGGTTCTCGGGCGTACCCGCGGCATTCGCATCGGCGAGGCGCCCGATCGCGATGGGCAGTATTTCCACTATCTGGCTGTCTGGATGTACGCTCTCGCCGTGCTTGCCCGGTATCTGCCTGCGTACCGGGATAAAGCCATCGATCTCGTGCGGCAGACCCATCGCGCATTTGTCCTGCCGGGCCGCGGCGTGATCTGGAAAATGAAGGAAGATTTGTCCGCGCCTTATCCAGGCTACGGTTTGGGCGCGCTCGATGCCTTCGATGGCTACATTTCGTACCGGTGTCTCGGCGAAGAGCCGCTGCGCCGCGAAATCGCTGACATGAAGGCGCTGATCGATCTGTCCGCTCCGGAATTGTTCATCACCCAGGACCTGGGTCTTGGAATGATGTTGTGGATGACCCACTTCTTCCCGGAAGAGGAATGGGCGGTGTCGCAGCGGGGCCGCTGCCTGAGGCAGCTCGATGCCATGTGGCAGAGAGACAGCTATTTTTGCCGCGAACCGGAACTGCCCAAGATCAAGATTGCCTTTACCAATTATGGCGTCTCGGTCGGACTGCAGGCGGTACGGGGAATGCCCCAACGCGTGCGGCGGCTGAATGAATTCTTCGATAGCTTCCGGTCAGGTGACGAATATGATCGCGAAGCCATTACGCATGTCATGGCCTGCAATTCGCACTTCCCGGGATATTTCCTGCGCGACTTTCGCGGCTCGGCCGATCCCCCATGACCACAGGAAACCAGTTGGTGATTTTCGATGTCGGGGTACGCAGATCAGTCAAGAGGACCAAATGAACAAGCTCAAGATTCCGCACAATGCATTCGTGTTCGTCGGCGACGGCCGAAAGGCCCTGTTCCTGCGCAACGAGGGCGACGAGAAATTTCCCAACCTGAAGACTGAAAAAGTGTTCGAGGATGAAAATCCGTCCAGCCACGAGCAGGGCACCGACCGACCGGGGCACCTTGCCAAGGGATCGCAGCGAAGCGCGGTCGAGCCGACCGATTGGCATGATATCGAAGAGCATCACTTCGCGCGAAAGGTCGCCGCCGCCATGGAGCAGGTGGTCCGGGCGGGCAAGGTGAAAGCCCTCATTGTGGTGGCTCCGCCGAGAACGCTCGCCGACTTGGGAAACGCATTGCACGCCGACGTGAAGGCCTGCGTCATTGCCGAGATCAACAAGGACCTGACCAAGGAGCCGGTCTGGGAAATCGAGAAGCATCTCACGGCGGAAGCCTGAGACGCGGCATCGGAACAAGGGAAGGTTTTCGAAATGGCACCTCCGCGGAACCCCCGCAATTCTCCTTCCGAACAGACCGACGAAGCCCCGGGCCTGATCGAGAGCGAAGAGCTCGAGGTCGAGCGCGACATCCCGGCGGATGACAATCAGCCGGTCGAGCGTATCGAGCCGCGTGAGCGGCCGGCGCCGCCGGCCTTCGAGGAGTGAAAGTGCCGGATGCGGGCGTTGCCCGGCCGCTATGAGGCCGCGCCAGTTGTCGCGACCGGTTCATCGCCGGCCAATCGGCCGTCGACGATGCGAATCTGGCGTTGCATCTGGGACGCGAGATGAAGATCGTGCGTGACCGCGACCACGGTCTTTCCGCGCAGCGCCACCAGATCCCTGAGAATTCCGAACACCTGCGTGGTGGCGGCGGAATCGAGGCTGCCGGTCGGCTCGTCGGCGAGGATGACGGGGGGATCGTTGGCGAGCGCGCGGGCCACCGCCACCCGCTGCCGCTGGCCGCCGGATAACTGATCCGGGTTCTTGTGGCGATGATCGGCGAGGCCCAGCGACGCCAGTAGCTCCTCGGCGCGCGCGGTGATGGCGCGCGGCGACAGCTTTCCCAGCGCGCGCATCGGCAGCGCGACATTTTCGGTGATCGAAAATTCCGGAAGCAGGAAATGAAACTGGAATACAAATCCCAGCCGTGACAGCCTCACTTCCGCGCGTTCGGCCTCGGTCATCCCCGTGGTCGACCGCCCGTCGATCAGCACGTCGCCGCTGGTCGGCAGGTCGAGCAACCCCAGCAAATATAATAGCGACGACTTGCCGGAGCCGGAGGGGCCGGTAATGGCGATGAATTCGCGCGGCATGATGGAAAAGGTGATGTCGGCGACCAGCGTCACCGGCACGATCCCGCCGAGAATTTTTGTCACCTTGCGGGCCTCGATCAGCGCCGTGCTCATGTGGCGCCCCGGATGATGTCGACGGGATGCAGCCGCGCCGCGGCGCGGGCCGGGAAATAGCCGGCGACCAGGCTCGAGAACAGGGCAACGCCGGTCGCCAGCAGATAATGCTTGGCCGAATAGAGCACCGGCAGATGATTGTAATCGGAGAACGGCGTCTTGAACTCCAGTGACGCGAGCCCCCGGGTGAGGAGATAGCCGAGCACCCAGCCGAGCGCGGCGCCGACGAAGCCGACCAGCAGCGCCTCGAGGATGAAGATGGCCCGGATGGTCTGATCCCTGAAGCCCAGCGATTTCAGGATGGCGATATCGCGGGTCTTCTCATGGGTGATGGTGGAGATGATATTGTAGGTGCCGAAGCTTGCGACCAGCAGGATCGCGCCGACGATGGTGTACATCAGCACGTTGCGCAGCGTGATCGCGGACAACAGATCTTCCTGAGCCTCCTGCCAGGAAATCGACTTGTATCCGGTCTGCTCGCCGATCCGCTCGCTGATCAGCCGGGCCTGCATCGGGTCCGAGGTGCGCACCCGGATCTCGTTGACGATGCCGGTCTGCTTTTCGAGGATCTGCGCGGTCTTGAGCAGGACATAGCCGGTGGTCTCGTCGGTGGCGCGAAAGCCGGAGTGGAAGGTGCCGACGACGGTTGCGCTCATGGTCGCACCCTCGGCGGACGCCAAGGTGATGTTGGAATTGACCCGCGCGCCGATCTTGCCGGCAAGCCGGTCGCCGAGCAGGATCGCATTCGACGAGCGGTAGAGCGATCTCAGCGTTCCCTGCTTCATGTGGGTCGCCAGATTGGAGACGTCGGCCTCGGTGCGGGGATCGATGCCGATGATGGAAACGGTCAGGTTGCGGCCGGCGAAGCGCAGCACCGCCTTCGACTGCACCGAAGGCGTCAGCGCGCCGCGCACCCAGCTCTGCAGCGAGGCGATGGTGGCAAAGGGATTCTTGATGCCGGGCCGCCGCACCTCGGGCGTGAGCCCGTGAAATTCCGCCGCCGCATACGTCATCTCGGCCGGTTGCCGGGTCGGCTGGCGGAGCTCGTCGGTCACCGAAATATGCGGCAGCGCGTCCACAAGGGTCTTGATGAAGTCGTCCTGCGATCCCTCCATCATCGCCGCCATCATGATGGAAAAGCCGACCCCGGTCATGACGCCCAGGATCGCCACCAGCGTCTGACGGGCGCGGTAGCGGACGTGCGTCCAGGCAATGGTCAGGATCAGGTTCATGGCGAGGCGTGCTCGCTCAGCACCGGCCGGACCCGCGATCCGCTCTTGATGTTGGTGGTGGCGGGGGAGACGACGAGATCGCCTTCGCTGGCGCCATTGACGATCTCGACGAAGCCGGTGCCACGAATGCCGATCTCGACCTTGCGCAACCGCGCGCGGTCGTCTTCGATCGTCAGCAGGTTGTTGTCGACCACGGCATTGGCGGGGACCAGAAGCACGTCAGGCTTCTCCCGGCTGACGATATTGGCCTCGACGCTCATTCCGACCCGCAGCGGGGTGTCGTCGGGCAGGCCGATCCTGACGCGGAACGTCTTGGAGACGGGATCTCCCGCCGGCGTGATCTGCTTGACGAAGCCGGGCAGCACCTGGCCGGCGAAAGCGTCGGTGCGCAGCAGCGCCTTCTGGCCGACCTGGACGCGGGGAATGTCTTCCTCGTTGACGTCGGCGACGACCCAGAGCGGCCGTTCCAGCCCGATACGGTAGAGGATGGTGCCGGGGTCCACCATGTCGCCGACCTCGCCGTCCTCCTTCAGCACGGTGCCGTCCATCGGCGATACCAGCTTGAAGTATTCCAGCCGCTGGGCTTGGGCTGCGATCTGCGCCTGGATGCGCGCCAGGTCGCTTTCGGCGCGCTGATAGGCCTGCGAGGTCGCCACCCCGCGCGCCAGCAATTGCGACTGGCGGTCGAATTCCCGACGCTGGAACTCCTCCAGCGCGCGCAAATCGTTCAGCGTGGCCAGCGCTTCCTTGTCGTCGAGACGCGCCAGCAGATCGCCTTTCTTGACGGTTTTGCCCTCGCAGCGGCAGCGTTCGATGATCCGGCCGCGCACCAGGGGCGTCGAGCGCGACCACGTTTCGGGTTCGACCGCCCCGGTCGCATAGACGATTTCCGCCGCATTGCCGCGGCTGACCCGGGCGACGCTCACGGCCGGTCCGCGCGACAGCCACCAGGCGGTCGCCGCGAGCGCGACGACGATGGCGGCCGCGATCAGCAGTTTTCGGGCAGGCAGACGGCGAACGGCCGCGGCCCGCGGGGGTGCGGTTTCCGGGACGTCGGTTGGTGCAACTCTCATGTCCATGATCGGTCCGGCCGGTTAGAGTTCCGCGCCTGGCTTGCAAGCGCGCGGGGATCAGTGGACCAGCAGCACGCAGGCAGAGCCTTGCTGCAGCAGATGACGCGTGACGCCGCCGAAGATCCATTCCTGCAAGCGGGCATGTCCGTAAGCGCCGGCCACGATGACATCGATCCGGGCCTCCGAGACGATGGCATCCAGCTGGCTGCCGGCGTCGCCGGCCGACAGCTCGACCCGCGCGGATGCCTGCATACCGTGGCGCGAGAGCCAGTCGGCCACGTCGCCAACGCGCGCCGCCGCGGCGTCGCGTTCGTCTTCCCCGGGCACGATCTCGATGATCGTGACCTCGGTGGCTTTCCTCAGCAGCGGCAGCGCGGCCGAAATCGCCCTGCGGGCTTCGGCGGTATCCTTCCAGGCCACCAGCACGCGATCGAGCGCCAGGCTGGTGCGGCGGGGCGGCACCACCAGCACCGGGCGGCCCGCTTTCATGATTGCATCGCCGATGTCGAGCAGCTGATGCGGACCGAAAGCCCTGTCCTTCTCCGAACGGCCGACCACCAGCAAATCCGCCGCGCGCGCCTCCGCGGCGAGAAAGTCGGCAGGGTTTGCGGTGCCCGAGCGCCATTCCAGCGCGCCGTCGAACTGCTTGAGCGCCGATCGAAAGCGGGTTTCGCAGCGGCCGATGGCCTGGTTCAGCTGCTCGTAGTCGGCCTCGAGCACGCTCGTTGCGATCATGCCGTCGGCATGGATCGGCGCCACCGGCAGGCCCGCGGCGATGCCGATCACCTTCGATTTGAACCGATCGGCCAGTTCGCACGCGACCCGCAAGGCAGGCTCGCTGCCTTGTTCGAGCTCGAGATGCACCATCAGGGATCGGTAGGTCACGTCGTCTCCGATTCAGTGCGAGATCAGCGCCGGTACGGTGAGGGATTCGAACATGCCGCGCGTCGTGCCTCCCAGGATGAATTCCCGGAGTCTCGAATGGCCATAGCCGCCCATCACGATCAGGTCGGTATTGTTGTCGGCCGCCAGCGACAGAATGGCGTTGTGAATGTTGGGGCCGTCGGCCGTGATCCGGTAGGGCGTGGCGGCCAGGTCGCGGCGGGCGAGGTGAGCGATCAATGCCGCCGAGGATGCCTCGCTGGCCTCTTCCTTCTCGTTGACGGCAACGATGTCGATCGTCTTCGCCTTGCGGAGGAACGGCAATGCATCGTGGACCGCCCGCGTCGCCGGGATGCCGCCGTCCCAGCAGATCAGCACGCGATCGGTCTTGATCGGAGCGCGGGTGATGTAGGGGACCATCAGCATCGGCCGTCCGGAACCGAACAGCACCGCCTCGGCGAGGAAATCGGTCTGGCTCGGGTTGGACCGGTCCGGCTGGGCGACGATGTTCAAATCGTAGAGCCGCGACATCTGCGTCAAGGTGCGGGTCGCCGCATAGGAAACGTCGAACGTGCTCTTGGCGTCATGGGCGATGCCGAGCTTTCGCGTGACGATCTCGAATTGATCCAGCACGAGGGAAGCCTGCTCGACGCCAGTTTCGTACTCGGCGGCCATGACGACGGCGGCGGCTTCCGAGGCGATCATCGGATTCATGGCCTGATAGACGCAGGCGATGCCATCGAGATGCGCTTCAAACAGGGTTGCGACCGAAGCGGCGCAATCGATCAAGGCGCCTGCAGGCCGGTCAACGGGAAGAAGGACAGAGATATCTTTCAACATGTTCGACCGCTTTCTGGTTGGGGAACCTTCATTCCATCGAATTATGCCCGCCTCGGCCCCGGACCTTTTGATCTATCTCATGCCCGGCATCGCTTCGCGGGGCCGGCGGACATGGGCAAAAG
>JBAUUA010000279.1:0-2104 GCA_049582465.1 Bradyrhizobium sp.
CCGGCAGCGACAAGCCGGGCCTGATCGTCGACATCAAGAAAATCGCCGAGATGAGTGCGATCGACGAGACCGCCGACGGCGGCTTTCGCATCGGCGCCGCCGTCCCCGGCGCGGTTCTCGCCGAGCATCCGCGCTTCGGCCAGGTCTGGCCGGGCGTGCTGGAGGCCGTCAATCTGATCGGCTCCACGCAGGTGCAGGGGCGGGCCTCGGCGGGCGGCAATCTCTGCAACGGCTCGCCTGCCGGCGACAGCGTGCCGGCGATGGTCGCAGCCGGTGCCGTCGTCACGCTGCAGGGACCGAACGGGCGCCGTGAGCTGCCGGTGGAAAAAGTGCCGGCAGGTCCGGGCCGCACCAATCTCCTGCCGGGCGAAATCCTCGTCAGTTTTGCGCTACCGCCGCGGCCAAAGGGCTCCGGCGATGCTTATCTGCGGATGATCCCGCGCACCGAAATGGACATCGCCGTGGTCGGCGTCGGCGTCAGCCTTACGCTGAAGGATGGCGTTTGTACCGCCGCCCGCGTCGGGCTCGGCGCGGTGGCCCCGACCGTGCTGCTGGTCGAGGCTGCGGCGAAGGCGCTGATCGGCAGCAAGCTCGACGATGCCGCGTTGAATGCCGCGGCCGCCGCCTGTTCCGCCGCCTGCCGTCCGATCGACGACAAGCGCGGCACTATCGCCTACCGTACCAAAATCGCCGGCGTGCTGCTCAGGCGTACCGCTGCGATCGCCGCCCGGCGCGCCCGCGAAAATTGAGGTTGGGAATTCGGACCATGGCAAAACTGCACGTTTCCACCACCATCAACGGCGAGCCGATGGAATTTCTCTGCGAGCCCGATGCCACCATGCTCGATGCGCTGCGCGGGCCGCTGGCGCTGACCGGATCGAAGGAAGGCTGTTCGTCCGGCGATTGCGGCGCCTGCAGCATCACGCTGGACGATCGGCTGATCTGCTCCTGCCTGATGCTCGCTGTCGAGGCTGAAAGCCGCGAGATCCGCACCATCGAGGGCATGGCGAACGGCGAGCATTTGCATCCGCTGCAGCAGAAATTCCTGGAAGTGGCGGCGCTGCAATGTGGCATCTGCACCTCGGGCATGCTGGTCGCCTCCGACGCGCTGCTGCGGAAGAATCCGAGGCCTAGCGAGGAAGAGGTGCGGTTCTGGCTTGCCGGCAATCTCTGCCGCTGCACCGGTTACGACAAGATTGTCCGCGCGGTTCTCGAAACCGCTTCTGAAATGCGGGAGGCCGCGCAATGAATATCATCACCAACAACAAGTGGATCGGCCAGCGCACCATTCGCCCCGACGGCGCGGACAAGGTGACGGGACGCGCGGCCTTTGCCGCCGACACCAACATGCCCGGCATGATCTGGGGCAAGATCCTGCGCAGCCCGCATCCCCACGCGCGCATCCGGTCGATCGACACCTCGAAGGCCGAGGCGCTGCCGGGCGTCAAGGCCGTGGTCACCTCGCGCGACATCGTTGATTTTCCGGTCGACAAGTCCGTCATGCTCGGCATCCAGGACATGCGCTGGATGTGCCGCAACGTGATGGCGCGCGACAAGGCGCTGTTCCCCGGCCACCCCGTCGCGGCCGTCGCCGCCACCACCGAGGCGATCGCGGCAAAGGCCTGCGAGCTGATCGAGGTGGACTACGAGGTGCTGCCGTGGTCGATCGAGATCGACGATGCGCTGAAACCGGACGCGCCGATCCTGCATGAGTTCATCAAGTTCGAGGGCAAACCGTCGAACATCGCAGGCAAGCTGGAAGTCAAGAAAGGCGACGTCGCCGAAGGCTTCAAGCAGGCCGAGGTGATCGTCGAGCGCAGCTTCACCACGCGTCCGGTGCATCAGGGCTATATCGAGCCGCACGCCTGCCTGATCAGCGTCGCGCCCGACAACAAGACCACGATCTGGAGCTCGAGCCAGGGCCAGTTCATGGTGCGCGCCATGACGGCGTATCTGACCGGCATTCCCCAGAGCGACATCCGCGCCATCCCGGCCGATATCGGCGGCGGGTTCGGCGGCAAGACCATCGTCTATCTCGAGCCGCTTGCGACCTTGCTTGCGAAGAAATCCGGCCGTCCGGTGAAGATGGTGATGACCCGCGAGG
>JBAUUA010000280.1:0-3418 GCA_049582465.1 Bradyrhizobium sp.
AGACAATGCGGGGCTTGTAGCCGTTTCCGACCAGCCGGATCGCATCCAGCAGCATCCGGGTGCCGTCGAGGTTGATGCGATAGCCCTTGTCGAAATCGAGTTCGGCCTCGCCGGAGACGATCGCCGCCAGATGGAAAATCACGTCTGGACGGTCCTTGACCAGCTTTTCGGCGGCGCCTGCGACCGCAAAATCGCAGGTCACGGTTTCGACCGGAAATCCGGTCTTGGCCGGCTGCGCCGGGGCGACCACGTCCTGCAGCGTCATGCGGGTGATATCGGTTTTGCCGAGACGCCCGTCGGCCAGCAACCGCTCGGACAATTTGCGGCCGACCATGCCGGCGGCGCCCAGTACCAGAATGTGCAAGACCGAACTCCTTGTTGTTTTTTCTTACCTGATCCCCAGGGAGCATCGCGAAAGCGATGCGTCTCGAAGGATGGCCGAGAGACTGCGCAAGCTGCCATCCTTCGAGACGCGCGCCAAGTGCGCGCTCCCAGGATGAGGTCCGAAATTGCGGATTCTCGAACCGATCGGCTCGTCGGACCGACCATGAAAGCCGCGCGCTTACTCTTTCACGGCCCCGGTCATCGCCGACACGTAGTGCTCGACGAAGAAGGCGTAGAGGATAACCAGCGGCAGCGAGCCGACCAGCGCGCCGGCCATCAGCGAGCCCCATTTGTAGATGTCGCCGTCGACGAACTCGTTGACGATCGCCACCGGTACCGTCTTGTTCGGGGTCGATTGCAGGAAGGTCAGCGCGTAGATGAACTCGTTCCAGCACAGCGTGAAGGAGAAGATGAAGGCCGAGATCAGCCCGGTGACCGCCAGGGGCAGGATGATCTTGACGAGAATCTGCCAGCGCGTCGCGCCGTCGATCAGGGCGCACTCCTCAAGCTCATAGGGAATGGTCTTGAAATACCCCATCAGGAGCCAGGTCGAGAACGGGATCAAGAGCGTGGGATAGACGAGAATGAGCGACAGCGGCGAGTCGAACAGACCGTAGGCCTGGATCACCGACGCCAGTGGAATGAACAGGATCGACGGCGGCACCAGATACGCAAAGAAGATCAGCACGCCCACGGCGTCGGCGCCCTTGAACCTGAGCCGCACAATGGCATAGGCCGCTAGCACGCTTGCAAAGATCGACAGCGTCGTAGCGCCGACCGCCACATACATCGTGTTCCAGAGCCAGCGCGGATACTGCGTCTCGAACAGCAGCTTGCTGATATGCTTGAAGGTCGGATGGATCACCCAGAACGGGTTGAACTTGTCCATGTCGATCAGCTGTTCGTCCGGCTTGATGGACGTCAACGCCATCCAGTAGAACGGGAACAGCAGCACGATCAGGATCACGAACAGCGGCAGATAGAGCGTCACCAGCCGGCGCGGCAGCGACTCCAGATAGCTCATGCCCTCGCTTTCGTCGCTCCGGGCAGACGTCGGCACTTTCGACGGCAATGCTGAGTCAGTCATTGTTCGATCCTTGCTGCCACTTGCGGCGCTGCATGCCGAAACAGGAAATCGCGATCGCCGCCGCCAGGAACGGGATCATCGCGGTCGCGATCGCGGCGCCCTCGCCGAGCCGGCCGCTGATGATGCCGCGTTGATAGCTCAGGGTGGCCATCAGATGGGTGGCGTTCACGGGGCCGCCGCGCGTCAGCGCCCAGATCAGCTGGAAATCCGTGAAGGTGAACAGCACGGAAAAGGTCATGACCACGGCGATGATCGGCGTCAGCAAGGGATAGGTGATGAACCGGAAACGCTGCCAGCTGGTGGCCCCGTCCAGCGTCGCCGCCTCGTAGAGCGAGGGCGACACCGTCTGCAAACCGGCCAGCAACGTGATCGCAACGAACGGCACGCCGCGCCAGATATTGGCGAAGATCACGCTGCCGCGCGCCCAGTTGGTGTCGCCGAGGAAATTGATGTTGTGATCGATCAGGCCGAGCCTGATGAGCGACCAAGAAATGATCGAGAACTGCGAATCATAGATCCACCAGAACGCGATCGCCGACAGCACGGTCGGCACGATGAAGGGGATCAGCACGATGGAGCGGATCAACGCCTTGAACGGCATATGCTGGTTCAACAGCAGCGCCAGATAGAGACCGACCGCGACTTTGATTGCGCTCGCAACGATCGTATACAGCAGCGTGTTGAACACCGAGAGCCAGAAGATGGAATCATCCCATAGCCACTGGTAGTTCTCCAGGCCGATGAAAACACCGGCACGGCCGATGCGCTCGTCGGTAAAGCTCATCCAGACGCCGAGGAACAGCGGATAGGCCAGGAACAGGATCAGGAACGCCGCCGCTGGCAGCATGAACCACAGCGCGACCCAATTGCGGTTGGTCCGTAACCGCATCCAAAGCGACGGCGCATCGGCGCGCGCCGCGGGCACCGGCATCGATGTCTGGACGGTACTCATTCCGCTCCCAACTCCAGGGTTTTGGATTTCACGGCTTTGGATTTCACGGCTTTGGACTCCGGGTCCTTGGGATGACGCCCAGCGCTCGGCTTGTGCCGCGCCGGGCGTCGTCCCGATCTCAAGAAAACGATCCGGCGCGGCGGTCCGCGCCGGCAATGCAGCCTATCGGAAGATGCGCTTGGCAGAACGTTCCGCCGAAGCCATCGCGGTCTTCACGTCCTCGCGTCCGGTGCAGTAATTGGCGAACATGTCGACAACGACAAAGTCGGCAATCGCGGCAGCGGCATTCTCGCCCATCTGGCCGATCACCGCCGGGGTCAGCGCGGTCTCGGCCACGTCCCGGAAGGGCGTGTTCTTCGGATCGGCAGTCCAGATCGGATTCTTGGCAAAAGCAAGCTGGAACGGGGAAAGGTAACCCTGCGCCGCCTCAACCCAGGGGTTGAACTGCTCGGGTTCCATCATGAAGGCGGTGAACGCCTTGCAGGCCTGCGGGTATTTGGTGAAGTTAAAGACGAGGATCGGGAAGCCGAGATGCAATTCTCTGGTCTTGCCATCCACACCCGCCGGCAAATGGGCATGATTCATGTCTTCGGCGATTTGCGGCGCATCCTTCTTCGCCGAGACGTAGATCGAGATGCCGTTGACGGTCAGGTGCAACTGGCCCGCAATAAACGCCTTGTTGTTGGAGCTGTCGTTCCAGGACGCGGTGCCCGGGACGAAGTTGTCGTAGAGGCCCTTGACGTATTCCAGCGCCTTCGCCGTCTCCGGCGAGTTGACGACGACCTTGTTGTCCTTGTCGATCAGATTGCCGCCATGCGCCCACATTGCCCAATGCAGCCAGCCATTGGCGTCGCCCGAGGCGTGGCCAAGCGCCATGCCCGCGGGAGTGCCGTTCTTGTTCATGCCCTTGATTAGATCGGCAAAACCCGCGAGGTCCTTGGGGAATTGCTTGTGGCCGGCCTTTTCGGCAGCCGCCACCCGGTAGTTCACCAGGC
>JBAUUA010000281.1:0-8394 GCA_049582465.1 Bradyrhizobium sp.
CGGCTGCATCGAGCCCGCCATGGTGCAGGTCGCGACCAAGGTCGAGATGAATCCTGTCGCCGCCGGCTGGGGCGATGCACAGCGTGTGTTCGACGTGCTCGACGCGGCGCTCGAAAAAGGACCATGGATCCTCGGCGAGAACTTCTCGGCCGCCGATATCGTGATCGGATCGGGGCTGAACTTCGCGGTGCGGCTGTTCAAGATGGTGCCGGCCCGGCCATCATTCGACCGCTACATCGATCGCTGCGCGGCGCGCCCGGCCTTCCAGCGCGCCAGCGCTCTCGCGGCGGGATAGGGCTACTCGGTGTTCTTCAGTTCCTCCGGCCGCGGCATCGAGATGATGTTGTAGCCGGAATCGACGTAATGAATTTCGCCGGTGACGCCGCCCGACAGGTCGGAAAGCAGATACAGGGCCGAGCCGCCGAGTTCGTCCAGCGTCACGCCGCGGCCGAGCGGCGAATGCTTCTGCTGAAAGGAAAACATCGCCCGCGCATCGCCGATACCCGATCCCGCAAGCGTCCGCACCGGGCCCGCCGAGATCGCGTTGACGCGGATGCGCCGCGAACCGAAGTCGCTGGCGAGATAGCGCACTGAAGCTTCCAGTGCGGCCTTGGCGACGCCCATCACGTTGTAATTCGGCATCACCCGCATCGAGCCGCCGAAGGTCAGCGTGATCATCGCGCCGCCGCTGGCGGGCATCAACTCGGCCGCGCGCTTGGCGAGCTCGGTGAATGAAAAGCACGAGATCAGCATGGTCTTCGAAAAATTCTCGCGGCTGGTGTCGGCATAGCGGCCCTTCAACTCGCTCTTGTCGGAGAATGCGATGGCGTGGACCAGGAAATCCAGTTGCCCCCATTTGGCGCGCAACGCCTCGAACAGAGAATCGACGCTGCTCAGGTCTTCGACGTCGCAAGGAATCACAGTATCGACACCGAGCGACTGGGCCAGCGGCTTGACGCGCTTGCCCAGCGCCTCGCCCTGATAGGTGAAAGCAAGCTCGGCGCCCTGTGCCGCGAGCGCCTTGGCGATACCCCAGGCAATCGAATGATCGTTGGCGACGCCCATGATCAGCCCGCGCTTGCCCTTCATCAGGTCCTGCATGCCCGCGTTGCTCCACTCATTTCCGATATTGCCATTCCCCGCAAAGCGGGCGATCCGGTATTACGAAACGTTGCGATGATTGACGAGTGCCGCGTCCTGGATGCTCCGCTTTGCGGCGCATGATGAATGACGGACCCTACGCATCCATCCGCTTGAACACCAGCGTGGCGTTGGTGCCGCCGAAGCCGAACGAATTCGACAGCACGGTTCCGAGTTTCACATTGTCGATGCGCTTGCGCACGATCGGCATGTCCGCGAATACCGGGTCGAGCTCGGTGATATTGGCGCTTTCGCAGATGAAGCCGTTTTGCATCATCAACAGCGAATAGATCGCCTCCTGCACGCCGGTCGCGCCGAGCGAATGGCCGGTCAGCGCCTTGGTGGCGGAAATCGGCGGACACTTGTCGCCGGTGCCGAACACCTTGCGAATCGCCTCGATCTCCGGCGGATCGCCCGCGGGCGTGGAGGTCGCGTGCGGATTGATGTAGTCGATCCTGGTATCGACGGTCGCCATCGCCATCTTCATGCAGCGCTCGGCACCCTCGCCCGACGGTGCGACCATGTCGTAGCCGTCGGAGGTGGCGCCATAGCCGACGATTTCACCGTAGATCTTGGCGCCGCGCGCCTTGGCGTGTTCGAGTTCTTCCAGCACCACCACCCCGGCGCCGCCGGCAATGACAAAACCGTCGCGGCTGACGTCGTAGGGCCGCGAAGCGGTCGCGGGCGTATCGTTGTATTTCGAGGACATCGCGCCCATCGCGTCGAACAATACCGACAGCGACCAGTCGAGTTCCTCGCAGCCGCCGGCGAAGATGATGTCCTGCTTGCCGATCTGGATGGTCTCGTAGGCGTTGCCGATGCAATGGTTCGAGGTGGCGCAGGCCGACGAGATCGAATAGTTCACGCCCTTGATCTTGAACCAGGTGGCGAGCGTTGCGGACGCGGTCGACGACATCGCCTTCGGCACCGCGAACGGTCCGACCCGCTTCGGTCCCTTGGTGCGGGTGATGTCGGCGGCCTCGACGATGGTGCGCGCCGACGGTCCGCCGGAGCCCATGATGATGCCGGTGCGGATATTGGAAACGTCCGAAGGCTCGAGGCCGGAATCCTGGATCGCCTGCTCCATCGCGACGTGATTCCACGCGGCGCCTTCGCCGAGGAAGCGCATCGCGCGCCGGTCGATCAGGGGGACCGGATCGAGCGTCGGGGCGCCCTGTACCTGGGAGCGGAAGCCGAGCTCGGCATATTTGTCCGCGCGCGTGATTCCCGACTTCGCCTCATGGAGGCTCGCAAGCACTTCCTGGGTGTTGTTTCCGATGGACGAGACAATACCCATCCCCGTGATGACAACCCGCCTCATGATCGCCTCGCCCTGTCGTTGTTTTCTGGTGTGATGCTGCCCGTGGTCAAACCGAAGCCCGCCTCAGCGGCCGGAGCACGTATTTCATGTTCCCGGCTGCAATGCGGCGTCCTGCTTGAACAACCCGACCTTCAAATCCTTCGCGCGATAGATAATATCGCCGTCGGTGGAAAGCCACCCGTCGGCGATGCCCAGTACCAGCTTTGAACGCATCACCCGTTTGATGTCGATGTTGTACACAACCTTGCGGACGTTCGGCAGCACCTGCCCGGAAAACTTCAGCTCGCCGAGCCCCAGCGCCCGGCCGCGGCCGGCGCCGCCGGTCCAGCCGAGAAAGAAGCCGACCATCTGCCACATCGCGTCGAGACCGAGGCATCCGGGCATCACCGGATCGTTCTTGAAATGGCAGCCGAAAAACCAGAGGTCCGGCTTGACGTCGAGTTCGGCGCGGACCACGCCCTTGCCGTATTCGCCGCCGGTCTCGCTGATCTCGCTGATGCGGTCGAACATCAGCATCGGGGGTAGCGGCAATTGGGCGTTGCCCGGGCCAAACAACTCGCCCCGGCCGCATGCCAGCAAATCCTCATATTCATAGCCGCCGCGCCGATCCAGCATGATGCCTAGCCTCTTTCAAATCCCGATGGAGCTTTTTCGAGCGAAATGGACCCGTTTTGCGTGGGAAGCGCGCCAATTGCCGGAAATCGGCGCGAATACCGCAGCCCTGCGGCAACCGGCGCCCGCCTTTACCGAAATCGCAAAGCCCAAGTCCGGGCGCTCTCTATCATAGGCCCCGCAGGCGGCAAAGCACCCCGACAGGGCAAATCGCCGCGCAAGGCGACAGTTCCGTTTACCTTGGACCGGCTCTAGTTGCGAAAAACTTGCATCTGATAGATTTCCTTCTTATATTCCGAGACGATAGTGGCTGAATATGTGAGCGCGGTGCCTGACGTGGAAATAAGCTACGACGCCTCGATTTTGAACGATGATGCTGCCAGCCCGGCAGCCCGCGAGGCCGGGCGTCAGCCGGCCCTGACCGGTTGTCCCTGGCACGATGTGAATGAAATGCTGCAGACGGCGGGCTTGCGTCCGACCCGGCAGCGCATGGCCCTGGGCTGGCTGTTGTTCGGCAAGGGTGCGCGCCATCTCACCGCCGAAATGCTTTACGAGGAAGCGACGCTCGCCAAGGTTCCGGTCTCGCTTGCCACCGTCTACAACACGCTGAACCAGCTGACCGATGCGGGCTTGCTGCGCCAGGTCAGCGTCGACGGCACCAAGACCTATTTCGACACCAACGTGTCGGCGCATCATCACTTCTATCTCGAAAACAACCACGAACTGGTCGACATTCCGGATCCGCATCTGGTGTTGCAGAAGATGCCGGAAGTGCCCGAAGGCTACGAGATCGCCCGGGTCGACATGGTCGTGCGGCTGCGCAAGAAGCGCTGAGCTTCCGAACGATGCTCGTCATACGCGGGCTTGACCCGCGTATCCATCGATCTTCATGAAGCGTTTTTTTGAGAGCGGATGGATTGCCGGGTCATCCAGCGTGAAGACGCGCGTCTGCCCGGCAATGACAGATGATTGTCATTCTCAAGCTTTTGTCCGAGCTCAGTCCACGTTCTCGCCGGCGTAGACGCCCCAGAGCCGCTGCTGTTCGATCCAGCCGTCGAAGCCGGTGCCGCTGATGTGGCACCAGCCGGCCGCACAGTGCTTGACCTGCGCCACGACGCCGGCCTGCAGGCGGGCGGCGATCGCCGAGGTCGGATCGGGGCGATCGTAGAGCTGCGCGAGATCATCCTTGTTCTTCATGGTGATCACGGCCGTGCGGCGGCCCGACAGCAGCGAGTGATAGACCCAGCCCTCGGCGCCCTCGGAATCGCGGACCCGGCGCCAGTTCTCGAATTCGGCGGTAATCTCAACCGGCAGGCCCGAACGGGTATAGACCCAGGCAACGTCGTTATCCTTGGTCGGACCAGCCCTGACGTTCACGTGATCGGATTTGAGGCTGACATAGCGCGGCACCGGCAAACCGCTTGATGTGACGGCCGTATCCTTGGCCGAAAATCCTGCGGTGATCGATGCGCCCAGCGCGCACCCCGCCAGCACCACCACAGAACAAAAACGCCGCAACGCCATCCACTCGTCTCCCGCCGAGAATCCAACTCAAATTCGTCGAGCTGAAATACCCACCAACGCCCGAAACCCCCTGTACCGCCCCGATTGCCCCACGGCTTGTGGTTCCCCGGGGTTTTTGCCGGGGTTCTTGTCTTGGCCCGGCCTTCTGCTAGAGAGGGCAGAAGAGGGAAACAAGACGAGCCCGGCCGCCCCTTTCGAAAGCCCAGAGGGAAGGATCGGGGAACCCGAGAAAACCTTGAGCAAACGCCGGGGCTGCGCGGTAGCGGCAGTGTCGAACAAGCGGGTTAATGAGGTCTGAACGACCTTACGAGAGCAGGACATGTCGGTTAAGAAAAAGCCTCTCGTTGTCGTCACGCGCAAGCTGCCGGACTCGATCGAGACCCGCATGCGCGAGCTGTTCGACGCCCGCCTCAATCTCGACGATACGCCGCTGACGCCGGATCAGATCGCGGACGCGGTCCGCTCGGCGGACGTGCTGGTACCCACGGTCACCGACGAAATCACCGAAGAAGTGCTCAAGCAGCCCGAGTGCAAACTCCGGCTGATCGCGAATTTCGGCAACGGCGTCGACAATATCGACGTCGTCGCGGCCCATGCGCGCGGCATCACCGTGACCAACACGCCGAAGGTCCTGACCGAAGATACCGCCGACATGACCATGGCGCTGATTCTGGCGGTGCCGCGCCGGCTGGTCGAAGGCGCTTCGATCCTCACCGAGGGCGGGGACTGGCCGGGCTGGTCGCCGACCTGGATGCTCGGCCACCGCATCGGGGGAAAACGGCTCGGCATCGTCGGCATGGGCCGGATCGGCCAGGCCCTGGCGCGCCGGGCGCGGTCGTTCGGCCTGCAGATTCATTACCACAACCGCCGTCCCGTGGCGCCGCGTATCGCCGAGGAATTAGGCGCGACCTATTGGGAAAGCCTCGACCAGATGCTGGCGCGGATGGACATCATCTCCGTGAATTGTCCGCACACGCCCGCGACGTTCCACCTCTTGTCGGCGCGGCGCCTGAAGCTGATCCGAAAGGACGCCTTTATCGTCAACACCGCGCGCGGCGAGGTGATCGACGAGGAGACGCTGACCAAGCTGATCGAAAGCGGCGACATCGCTGGCGCAGGTCTCGACGTCTACGAGAACGAGCCCGCGGTCAATCCGAAACTGGTGCGGCTGGCGAAGGCCGGCAAGGTGACGCTGCTGCCGCACATGGGCTCGGCGACCATCGAAGGCCGCGTCGAGATGGGCGAGAAGGTGATCATCAATATCCGCACCTTCCTCGACAACCACAAGCCGCCGGACCGCGTGCTGCCGAGCATGCTGTGAGGATTTAGGCTTCCTTCGTTCTTCGCCTCTCCTGCTTTCGCCATTCCGCGACAAAGGCGACGAACGCGCCGAGCGCCGGGGGCGGCTGGCGTCGGCTCGGATAATACAGGAACGGTCCGGGAAACGGCTCACACCAGTCTTCGAGCACGCTGACGAGGGCGCCGGATTTCACGGCGTCGCGTACATAACCCTCGAAGGTGGGCCAAAAGCCCACCCCGTCGTGCACCGCCCTGAGAGCCAGACCCAAATAGGCCGCGATCAGTTTCCCATGCGGCGCCAACTTGACGACGCGTCCGGCTTTTTCGAATTCCCAGTCCGGCATCACCCCGTTGCCGAAGCGGGTGCGGATGCAGGTGTGATCGAGCAGATCCTTCGGCTGCTTCGGCCGGCCATGCTGCGCCACATATTGCGCCGAGGCCACGACCGCATAGCGTTGCGGCGGGCCGAGCGGAACCGCGATCATGTCCTGCGCCAGATGCTCGCCATAGCGCACGCCGGCGTCGAAGCCGGCCGCGACGATATCGACAAACGAACTCTCGGCGACGATCTCCAGATCGACTTGCGGATGTGCCTTCAGGAACGGCGCGACCATCGGCGCCAGCACCAGGTCGATCGCCGGCGGCGGCGCGTTGATGCGCAGGCGTCCCGACGGCACGTCGCGGAGGCCGCGCACCCGGTCCAGTGCATCGCCGACCTCCGATATCGCCGGCGCGACGCCAGCCAGCAGCAGTTCGCCGGCTTCCGTCAGCGCGACGCTGCGGGTGGTGCGGTTCATCAGGCGAACGCCCAGCCGCTCCTCCATGGCGCGCAGCCGCTGGCTGAGGCTCGACACTGAAACGCGCTGCTCCAGCGCCGCGCGCCGGAAATTCCGGGTCCGGGCGACGGCGACAAAGGCGTCGAGATCGCGGAGGTCGAAATCCTTCATTGTTTGCTATAGTGAACAAGCCATTCGGTATTGTCCAGCTTATCGGTTCAATGAAACGACCTCATATCAATCCCATCATATCGGCGCGGGATCGTTCGCCGCCGTTTCTCGGGAGAATCACCGTGGACCAACGCAAACTGGGCTCAACCGGCCCCAACGTTTCCGCTATCGGGCTTGGCTGCATGGGCATGTCGGATTTCTACGGCCCCGCCGACCGCGGCGAGAGCATCGCCACCATCCATGCCGCGCTGGATGCGGGAATCACGCTGCTCGATACCGGCGACTTCTACGGCGTCGGCCACAATGAGTTGCTGATCCGCGAGGTGCTCACCGGCCGCAGCCGCGATAATGTCAGATCAGCGTCAAGTTCGGCGGGCTGCGCGATCCGGCCCACGGCTTCACCGGTATGGATTGCCGCCCGGCCGCGGTGAAGAATTTTCTGGCCTATTCGCTACAGCGCCTCGGCACCGATCATGTCGACATCTACCGTCCGGCGCGGCTCGATCCTGCCGTGCCGATCGAGGACACGGTCGGCGCCATCGCCGAGATGGTGAAGGCCGGCTACGTCAGGCATATCGGCCTGTCCGAAGTCGGCTCCGATACCATTCGCCGCGCCCACGCCGTGCACCCGATCGCCGACCTGCAGATCGAATATTCGCTGATAGCACGCGGTATCGAGGACGACATTCTTGCAACCTGCCGCGAGCTCGGCATCGGCATCACCGCCTATGGCGTGCTGGCGCGCGGGCTGATCAGCGGGCATTGGTCGAAAGACCACTCCGGTGCGCGTGACTTCCGCCTGATGGCTCCGCGTTTCCAGGGCGCCAATCTCGATGTCAATCTGGCGCTGGTCGAGCCGTTGCGCGCGATCGCCGAGGATGTCGGCGCATCGGTCGCCCAGGTCGCGATCGCCTGGGTAGCGGCGCAGGGCAGCGATGTCGTGCCGCTGGTCGGCGCGCGCCGCCGCGAGCGTCTCACCGAGGCGCTCGGTGCGCTCGATGTCGAGTTGACGCCAGCCCATCTGGCCCGGCTTGCCAAGGCATTCCCGCCGGGCGTCGCCGCCGGCACGCGCTACGCCGCGGAGCAAATGGCGCATCTCGACAGCGAGAAGAAGCGCGCGTGAGGCGGGGTTCGGTCAGGGCTGTCACGAGGGGATCCCAGAGCATGATCGGTTCTGATTGAAGCAGAACCGATCATGCTCTGGATTTTTGTTTTGACGTGTTTTCCTGACGCGAACCGATATCCACTTCGCTCGAAAACGCTCTAACTACCGGTGCGCGCTCAGATCGGTGATGACCAGTGCGTCGCCGTTGAGCGGATTCAGGGGATCGCGGGCGTAGCGCAAGGTTTCGAACCGCATGGCGCGGGCGTCCACCATCAGGAGCCGCCCGACCAGGCCCTCGCCGAAACCGACGATTTCGCGGATCGCCTCCAGCGCCATCATCGATCCCAGCACGCCCGCGAGCGCGCCCATCACGCCGGCCTCGGCGCAGGCCGGCACCGTGCCGGGCGGCGGCGGTTCGGGAAACAGGCAGCGATAGGTCGGGTTGA
>JBAUUA010000282.1:0-1738 GCA_049582465.1 Bradyrhizobium sp.
CCCCGGCCTTTCATCCGCACGCCGGCCGCCACCGACGGCTCGTCGGCGCGCAGGAACACGTTTGCCTTTTTCTCTTCGCCAAGCAGGGTTGGGATCGTCGGCTTGTTCGCCGCGCGCAGCCGCGTCACTTCCTCGGCGCGCGCCTTCAGCACGGCATTGTCCGGTTCGATCGTCAGCGCGAATTTGATATTGGCCACGGTGTATTCATGGCCGCAATAGAGCTTGAAGTCGTCGGGCAGCGCCCGCAGCTTGAGCAGCGAGTCCCACATCATGGGGTAATCGCCTTCGAACACCCGCCCGCAGCCGACCGAGAACAGCGTATCGGCGGCGAACAACGCCTTGTCGTTATCGAAGACGTAGCTGACGTGGTCGAGGGTGTGGCCCGGGGTTTCCAGCACGCGGCCCAGAAGGCCGCCCACCTTCACGATATCGCCCTGGCCGACGCGCAGATCGGCGTTGGCGATTCTGGTGGACTTGTCGTGGGGCGCGACCACCCGGCAGCCGTATTTCTGCTTCAGCTCGGCGACGCCGCCGACATGGTCGTGATGATGATGGGTGATCAGGATATCGGTCAGGGTCCAGCCCTCGCGCTCCAGCGCTGTCAGGATGGGGGCAGCTTCCGGCGCGTCGATCGAGGCCGTCGCTTTGGTCTCCGGATCGTGAATCAGATAGCCGAAATTGTCGGTGAGGCAGGGGAACAGGCGAATCTCGGCAGCCATGATATCTCCGTCGATTGGGCGAGGCGGTGACCCCGGTCAGGCCCCTTATAGCCATGAAATATGGCGTTAACGCTCCAACGGCAATGCAATATTCCGCGCTCCCGGCGGCGCGGCGCCGTGTTACATTGTCCTCATGACCATCGATGTCATCGATCTCCGCGATTTTTATTCGCAGCGCCTCGGCATCGTGGCGCGGCGGCTGATCAATCGCGGCATTCATGCGCGCTGGCCGGATGCACAGGGCCAGCGGGTGCTCGGCATCGGTTATCCCACGCCCTATCTCGGCCTGTTCCGCGAGGACTCGGAGCGCTGCATCGCCTTCATGCCGGCGGCGCAGGGCGTGCTGAAATGGCCGACCGCGCGGCCGACGCTCGCAGCCCTGGTCGATGAATTTTCACTGCCGCTGCCGGACGCGTCCATCGACCGCATCCTGCTGGTTCATGCGCTGGAAATGTCCGACGATCCGGAGGGACTGTTGCGCGAGGTATGGCGGGTGCTGGCGCCGTCCGGCCGCATGATGGCAATCATTCCGAACCGGCGCGGGGTGTGGACGCGCACCGACAACACGCCGTTCGGCCACGGCCGGCCCTATTCGCGCTCGCAGATCACGCAATTGCTGCGGCAGACCTGGTTCACGCCGACCGGGTGGGGCGAGGCCCTGTTCCTGCCGCCGGTGGCAGGCGGCTGGTTTCTGCGATCGGCGATGGCATGGGAGCGGGTTGGTGCTGCGCTTTCACTGCCGTTCGCCGGCGTTCATATCGTGGAAGCGACCAAGCAGGTCTATCGCGCGATCCCCGCGCACCGCGAACGCACGCGGCTGATTCCCGCGCTTGAACCGGTGCTGGTGCCCTCACCGCTGCAGCGGCGGGATGACAGGTAGATGTCGTCCCTGCGAAAGCAGGGACCCATAACCACCGTTGTCAATACGAGCAGAAGCCGTCCGCCATCGAGCCAGAACGCGAGGCCGCGGCGTATGGGTCCCCGCTTTCGCGGGGACGACCAAGAGAGAAGCGTTACGC
>JBAUUA010000283.1:0-18155 GCA_049582465.1 Bradyrhizobium sp.
ATTTATAACCTGCGGTCAAACGCATATCCAGACCTCATTAGAATTCGAACCCCGGAGAAATCCAATGACCAAGACCCTTACCGGCAAGGTTGCCCTCGTCACCGGCGGCTCGCGCGGCATCGGCGCAGCCAGCGCCCGCGCGCTCGCCGATGAAGGCGCCGACGTCGCCATCAGCTATGTCGCCTCCCCCGACAAGGCGGAAGCGGTCGTCAGCGAATTGCACGCCAAGGGCGTCCAGGCCCGCGCGTTCAAGGCCGATCAGGCATCGCCCGCCGAAGTCGACCAATTGGTGAAGGATGTCGCACGGCATTTCGGCCGGCTCGACATTCTCGTCAACAACGCCGGCGTGGTTGCGAGCGCCTCGGTCGATGATCCAAAGGCCGATACCGCCGCGCTGAGCCGGCTGGACGCCGTCAACGTGCACGGCGTCATCTCCGCGATCCGCGCGGCGTCACGGCTGATGGGTGAAGGCGGACGCATCGTCACCATCGGATCGGGCATCGCCACCCGCGCCTCGTTTCCGGGCCTCGCCGACTACGCCGCCACCAAGGCCGCGATCGTCGGCTACAGCAAGGGCGCGGCGCGCGACCTCGGCCCGCGCGGCATCACCGTCAACGTGCTGCAGCCCGGCTCGATCGATACCGACATGAATCCGAAGGACGGCAGCGACTTCGCCGAAGCCCAGCGCACCCAGCACGCCCTGCAGCGTTACGGCACCGCGGAGGAGATCGCCGCCGGCGTCGTGTTCCTGGCAAGCCCCGGCGCGTCATTCGTGACCGGCACCGTGCTGAACGTCGATGGCGGCTTCGGCGCCTGATCCCAACCAAAATTCAACCAAAGGAAAAATCCCAATGATCGAACTCAGACCATTTGCAAAACTCGGCGGCGCCGATCACGGCTGGCTGAAGGCAAAACATCACTTCTCCTTCGCCAGCTACTACGACCCCGCCAATATGGGCCATGGCGCCTTGCGGGTGTGGAACGATGACGAGATCGCGCCGAACACCGGCTTTGCCGCCCATCCCCACGCCAACATGGAGATCATCACCTATGTCCGCGAGGGCGCGATCACCCATCAGGACAGCCTCGGCAACAAGGGCCGCACCGAGGCGGGCGACGTGCAGGTGATGAGCGCGGGAAGCGGCATCCGCCACTCCGAATATAATCTGGAGCCGACCAAGACGCGGATCTTCCAGATATGGATCGAACCGACCACCGAAGGCGGCCAGCCGACCTGGGGCGCAAAGCCGTTCCCGAAATCGGACCGCTCCGGCAAGCTCGTCACCATCGCCAGCGGATTCAAGGACGACAAGGATGCACTGCCGATCCGGGCCGACGCACGGGTGCTCGCCACCACGCTGAAGACCGGCGAGAGCGCGGAATATGCGCCGCAGAAGTCGCGCAACCTTTATCTGGTGCCGGCGGCGGGCGCAGTCGAAGTCAATGGCGTGCGCGTCAACGCCCGCGACGGCGTCGCGATCCGCGACGAGGCGAAGCTCAAGATCACCGCGCTGGAAGATTCCGAACTGGTGCTGGTCGACGCGGCATAGCCCTCCCCGATCATGCCCGGCCTTGTGCCGGGCATCCACGAAAGACGCCGATGGCCGGAACGTGTAGCGCGAAGACGCGCTGTCGCCCAGCCATGACGCTGAATTGCCTTTTCGAACTTCTCATATCAACCCTCGCCCTCACGGAGACCACCCATGACAAAAGTTCTCGTTCTCTATTACTCCGCCTATGGTCACATCGAGGCGATGGCGAAGGCCGTCGCCGAAGGCGCCCGCGAGGCCGGCGCCACGGTCGACATCAAGCGGGTGCCCGAGCTGGTGCCCGAGGCCGTCGCCAAGGCCTCGTATTACAAGCTCGATCAGGCAGCACCGGTGGCGAAGATCGAAGAGCTTGCCAGTTACGACGCCATCATCGTCGGCACCGGCACGCGCTTCGGCCGCATGGCATCGCAGATGGCGAATTTCCTCGATCAGGCCGGCGGCCTCTGGGCCAAGGGCGCATTGCACGGCAAGGTCGGCGGCGCCTTCACCTCGACCGCAACCCAGCATGGCGGCCAGGAGACCACGCTGTTCTCGATCATCACCAACCTGCTGCATTTCGGCATGACCATTATCGGCCTCAATTACGGCTTCTCCGGCCAGATGGAGCTCAATGACGTCACCGGCGGCTCGCCCTATGGCGCGACCACCATCACCGGCGGCGACGGCAGCCGCCAGCCGACCGAAAACGAACTCGCCGGCGCGCGCTATCAAGGGCGCGTGATCGCGGAGACCGCCAAAAAACTTCACGGCTGAACTTCGTGGCTGAACTGCATGGCTGATACGATGGGGGCGGCATTCTCATCCGTGAATGCCGCCCCATTTGTCGCCGTGGGGACGACAGACTTTGCCATGATCGAAATTCTCTTTATCTATCAACTGGCCCGCAAGCCGGTGCAGGCGGTTGCGAGGCGCTGGTGGTGCCGGAGCCTGTTCCGCGCCTCGCGCGGCAAGCGGCGGTGCCCGGAATGTCCGGGCTCGTGATCGGGCATTCCCGATAACCTTTCGTGATCTTCAAGGTGTGCCGCCGCGGAACCGAATGGGCGTCGCGCGGTTGGTTCACGCGCATCCGCGCCCGGAGATCTGAAACATGACCAGCAAGCCAAATCCCAAAGACGGCAAGAAGGCCCCCTCGACGCAGCATCCCGGCATGATGGGTGACGGCACCGAGGAGCAGAATCTCGACCAGCCCGGCAACCCGGCCGCTCGCATCAAGAAAGACGAAGTGGACGCCGCCTTCGCCAAGGGCGCGAAGAAGTAACAGCGCATCCCTATTCGCCGCCGATTCGCCTATAAAGGCCGGGCCGATCGCGCCCGGCCTTGTCGTGTGAGGATACCAATGAAAACCTGTTGCGGTGACACATGACTAACGCCTCGCAGAACATCTCCTCGCAAGGTCTTTGGCCGGAATTGCCGACCGCGGCGTGGCGCGCCACTTACGAAACGCTGCATCTGTGGACCCAGATCGTCGGCAAGATCCGTCTTTGCCGCACGCCCTGGCTGAACCATTCCTGGCACGTCGCGCTGTATGTCACGGCGCGTGGGCTGACGACTTCGCCGATACCGGACGACGCCGGCACATTTCAGATCGACTTCGACTTCATCGATCATGTCCTGCGGATATCGACCAGCGGCGGGGCAAGGCGGGAATTCGCGCTGGCCGGACAATCGGTCGCGAGCTTCTATGCGATGGTGATGGCCGCCCTCGCGGAGCTCGGCATCGCCATCGCCATCGACGAGATGCCGAACGAATTGCCGGATCCGATCCGCTTCTCGCAGGATGACCGGCACACCAGCTACAATCCCGACGCGGTGCGGCGCTTTTTCCAGATCCTGGCCAACGCCGACCGCGTGTTCAAGCAGTTCCGCACCGGCTTCCTCGGCAAGACGAGCCCGGTGCATTTCTTCTGGGGCAGTTTCGATCTCGCGGTGACGCGATTTTCCGGGCGGCGCGCGCGCCGCGTCATCCCGGCGGCGTGCCACACCTGGCCGACGACGTCGCCTGCGAAGCCCATTCGCACGAGGTCAGCAGCGCTGGCTTCTGGCCGGGCAGCGGCGCGATCGATTATCCCGCGTTCTATTCCTACGCCTATCCGGAACCGCAGGGATTCCGCGCCGCGCCGGTGCGCCCCGAAGCGGCGTTCTTCAGCGAGGACTTAGGCGAATTCATCCTGCCTTACGATGCCGTGCGCCTCTCAGCGCAGCCGGACCAGGCGCTGCTCGATTTCCTCCAAAGCACCTATGAGGCCGCCGCCAACGCCGCAAAATGGGATCGCGAGGCGCTGGAATGCCCGCTGGGCATGCCCCGCGTGGTGCGTCAGGTCTAACCCTCTTCGAAGGCAGTCCGCTTGCCGCGCAGACGGCCGACCTGTTCGGCCAGCCAGGGCAAACGCCGCAATTGCTGCGCGGCGCGATCGCGCAGCGCATAGGGGATTCCGCGCCAGCCGAGCGCGATGCTCACATCCGTCAACGGCAATGGCGCCGCGCCGAAACGGCGCTTGAACGCATAGTTGCCGATGCTCAGGTCGAAATTCCGAACGCCATCTTGATGCAGCGCCGCCATCGTTCGCTCGATGATGAGCCGGCTTGGCGAACAGGACGACCATTTCTTCCCCGCGTTGCTGATGCGCAGGAATACGAAGCTGGCGCCCTGTCTGATGCCAAGCACTGTCGCAACTATTTCCTTCCCGCACGTCAATGCTGAAACAATCACGTAGCCCTCCGCGAGACCCCGGCGAACGAGATCCCGATAGAACCTCGAACAGGTCTCATCGTTCAGGTTGAACGGCAGCCCAAGCTGCTGCATGCGCTCCTGTTGCTGCTCGTCCGTGGTGTCGAGAACCGCCAGCGCCTCATCGACATCGCCGATGATCCGAAACGCGGCACCCGCGCTGCGGCTGAAAACGCGCCAGCTCCGCGCCAGTTGCATTCGCTTAATGGAGGCACGGTAAACCTCGAAGTCCTCGCCGACCTCGATCAGATTGCCGTTCAGCGAGCAGGAACCCGGACGCCCCAGCGACACCAGCGGATTCGGCCTGCCGTCGACGACCGCAGGCATCTTCCGCAAGCGGACGAGATCGACACTCTCGGGCAACTGGTGCAACGCAGCCAGCAAGGCCCGGCACAAGGCGCGTCCGTCCAGCGCGTCGCGCGAACCGCCGAAGGCGAGTAACGGAGCGTTGTAGTCGGTAAGGTCGAGATCGGCGAATTCGACAACACGGACGCCGTGCCGTATGCGGCGGATCAAAGGTATCAACGCCATTGGTCTGTCGGTGGCGCTGTCGCGGATGATGGCGATCAACGGAGAGGCGTCATCAAATGCGCCGTACCAGGCGGCCAGCCAGTGATGATGCTGGAAGGCCGTTCCATGGCCCGCGTCGACCCAGCGCGACGCCGCCTGCTTCCAGTCACGTACGAACTCCACGCCAAAGCGCTCTGCCCGCGAGATTCCGCGCGCGGCCAGATGTCCCGCTTCGGCCGACATAACTGCCATCGTACCTGTCTCTGCCATTCGACGCCTGTCATCGCCGTCCCGGCACGCACTTTCCGCGCTGTGCCGAAACGCCCGATGCAGGCGCCAACCCGGGTCGTCCCTTGTCCCGATATGAGACGAGAGGCCGCTCCGCTCGCTTTATCTGGCAAGATAGGTGCCCAGGGCAATCGCCGCCGCTTACATTAAGATAACGTCTGCCATGTATGGCTAATGCGGAAGCTCAGCGTCTCGTTTGACGTGCTTTCTTCACGCAAAACCGCTACCCACATCGCCCGAAACGCTCCAGGAAGGCGCCGCGACCGCATGATGGCTGCAGAACCCATATATCAGGCGCTGTTTCTCGGCGCCGGCGAGCAGATGCATTGCGGCGTCGGACAATTTACCCGCCTGTTGTACGAGGCGGTCGAAGAGTTCGATCCCGGCAGCTGTACGACGTTAACCCTGACGCGGTCGGAAGGATCGCTCGCCGAGATCTGGCGCGCCGTGGGATCGGCACGAAACGTGGTCTGCAACTTCCCCCTCGTGGCCTGGAAGCGCGTGATGTTGCGGCCGCTCGCCGCGCTTCTTTTCGCGCGGCTGCGCGGGCGGCGCGTCATCCTGATCCAGCATGAATGGGCCGGCCTGCACCGGCTGCGCCGCATCACCTATCTTCCGGCGCTGCTGCTCGCCGATGCCATCGTGATGTTCTCGCCCTTGGTGCTGCGCGAATTCGCCGACGATCGCCTCGTCGGCTGGACGGCACGCAAATGCGTGCTGGCCCCGCTGCCGCCGAACATCGAAGCTCCCGCGGGGATCGCCGATTCACGATTACGGCAGCGGCTCGCTGCCGCACGCGAGGAGGGACGGCTGATCATCGGCCATTTCGGATCGATCTACCCGGGCAAGCAACCGACGGCGCTGTTCCAGATCGGCACGATCCTCGCAGAGCGCGGGCTGAAGCCGCTGATGGTCTATGTCGGATCGTTCATCCGCGGCGTCCACAATGTCGAGCAGGAATTTTACGCCCGGGCCGCCGAACTCGGCATCATCGACGATGTCATCGTCAGCGGCTATGTCGCGTCCGACCACGAAGTGTTCGGCCTGTTCAGCCAGGTCGACGCCTTCTGCTATCTGCTCGATGAAGGCCTCACCGCGCGGCGCTCCAGTATTCTCGCCTGCGCGCAGTCCGGCCGCCCCGTCATCGTTACCGGTCCGGCCGAGCCGGACGAGTTCGACCATCACCCGCGTTTCAAGGAATTGATCGATCGCGGCGCGATCGTGCTGGTTGCGCGCGGATCGGATGACGAGGTCTACGCCGACCGGATCCTCTCGGCGCTGAAATGGCCGTCGGTGCAGGCGCCGTTCGATTTCGACGGCTGGTGGCTGGATATCGCGCTGGCCGTGCGGGCGCGGTTCGAAAGCCTCACTCCCGCACCCGAAACCGCGCCAGATAGTGCAGCCCAAACACCGCCAGCAGAAACGTGAACCAGGTGGGATCGGCGCGATCGAGAAAGAAACTCTCGAGCGAAGAGAGATAGAGACCGAACAGCCAGATGCGCAGAAACGCCATCGTCAGCGGGCCGCTGTTACCGCCGCCGTCGGCAGCCTGGAAATTCCGCAAAGGCACGATCACCAGCACCACGATCAGCAGCGCCAGTCCCGGCAATCCCATCGACAGCGCGGTGTCGAGATATCCGTTATGGCTGTGCGAGGCGTATTCCGCCCACTCCATGCCTTCCGGAACATTGCGGATGGCGTCGGTGCCCCAGAACGCTTCAAAGCCGTAGCCCGTCGGCAACCGCAGCTGCAGCGAGTGCAGCGCGAATTCCCAGATATCGGTACGGCCGGTAAAGCTCGAATCCAGCGGCAGCAGTTTTGCGATGGCGGCTAAATTGTCGCTCAGGACCGTGCCGACGCCGAGCAGCGCGAGCAGCACCAGCGGGGACAAGAGCATCACCGCGCGCAGCCAGGCGCTGCGCACGATCGACGTCAGCGAGGTCAGCACGAGCACGAGGAGGATCAGCGCCAGCGAGCTCTTGCCCGCGGTGTTCAGCAGGAACACCGACGCCAGCGCGACGATGGCTCCTCCGGAAATCCACGCGCCGGAGCGCGCGACATAGATGCCGATGAAAACCAGCATCGCCATCACCGATGCCGCCACATTCTTGTGGCCGAACGCGCCGCGCCAGTTTCCCGCCAGTTGCGGTTCCTGGATATCGGTCGCGAGATGTATGGACAGGTTCGGTACCAGCCATATTCCGAGGTAGCAGACCGCCAGCAGCACCAATGCGGCGATGCTGAACCAGCGCATCAATTCGTTCCGGGATTTCGGCAATAGCGGCAGCGTCGCCGCCACGGCGATGACGCACGCCGTCAGGGCGAAGCGCTTGACCGAGGTGGCAGGGTCCAGCGACAGCACGACCGTCGTGACGATCCAGCCGCCGAACAGGAGATAGGCCGGCGTCATCAAGGTCGCGAGACCGCGCATGTTGTCGCGCATCGCGAGCGCGACCGTCAGCACGGCGATGATGCCGAAGACCAGATAGGTCAGCGTCTCGTTGCCGGTGGTGGTGTCCTTGAGCTGCTGATTGCCGAGGTCGACGAACGGCCGCAGCGTCATCCAGGCCAAGAGCAACGTGCCGATGAACGTCGCGCCGCGCACCAGATCCATCACCTGCCGACGCCGCAGCTCTCCGACGACGGCACGCAGTCCGGAGGTGGCGGCCAGCTCGCTCAAGAGACGATCTTCGAGGCTTTATAGGGTTGCGGTTCGATGCCGATCGCCGCCAGCGCGCTGCCGGCGGCAACGATGATCGGATGCAGCGCGATCAGGACCTTGTATTCCCTGAGGAATAGCCTGGTGGCAAGCAACAGCGATTGCGGCACCAGCGCCAGCATCTTGGCGAACAGTTTCGTCCGCGACCAGGCGGTTCGCGCCAATTTGCGCTGGACGTGATAATTGATGGCGCCGATGCGCAAGGCCCGCAGCGCGAGCCAACCCGGACCGGTGCGGCTCGCCGGTACCGTTTCGGTGATGACGGCTTCCGCGACCCAGTGAAACTTCATTCCCGCCTGACGGCAACGGACGAAGAAATCAGTGTCGCCACCGCCGAGAAAATTGAAGCGAAGATCGAAGGCTGGACTGGCCAATCCGGCGAAAACCGCCCGCGTGATCAGGCAATTGCCGCAGCCGTAAATGACCGGCACGGGCCCGCTGACTTCGTAGGCCGGGTAGAACGCCGGATGACGGCGAAGCCCGCGCTTGCGGTCGTCATCGAAGTCAGGAAATACCGGGCCGCCGACCACATCCGCCGCGTTGGCCTCCGCGGCAAGCAACATCAGCTCCAGCCAATCCGGCGAGGCGATTTCATCGTCGTCGATCATCAGGAAATTGGTGGCGGCGGGGAACGTCGCCAGCGCGGTCTCGAAGGCCGCGTTGATGGCGTGGCAATTGCCCTGCTTCGGCTCGACCACGCAGAGGCCCTGGAACTTGCCGGACGCAAGAAATTCGGCGGCGACCGGCACGCTGCCGCAAGCCGAGGCGTCGTTTTCGACGATGACGACCGCGAAGCGCCGGTCGGTGCGCTGGCGGGCCAGCGACTCCAGCGTCAGCCGCAAATGCTGCGGCCGGCGGAAACAGGGAATGCAGACCACGGTCGAAATCGAGGTATCGAGCGAAGCCGACGCCGCTGCCCACGCGCGCGCAGCATCCGGCGCCGCTGTCGCAAACGCGGACACCGCGGACGAAGCGGCTGTGCCGAAAACGTCCAGCGGCTCGGCCTCTGCCGGGTTCACCGCGAGATCGCGCCGGAAATACGTCTCTAACGACATCGATCAACCTGCTCCGCCGTAATTTCCAAAGGATAAGCACGGGAAGTTGCAATATCCGGTCCAGCGGCGCGCGCTGAGTGACGGAATTCGTGCGACGGTTAACGCGACGGGGTTAACCAACGTTAAAGCTCGAGCGCCCCGCGAAATCAGGATCGGCGCCCGAACAGTTCCCTGAACAGCCGCGGGGAGTTGGGAAAGCGGTTATTGTCGATCTGCGTCGGCCACAGGCCGTCCACGTCGAAATAGGCCGCATAGGCGATGTTGCCGGCGTTGGCCACAAACCAGTCGTGCATGTTCTGGACGAACAGAGGGTTATCGCCGAAATTGCCGACGCCCCATTCGGGATAACTCATGGGCTTTCCGTGCCGGGCGGCAAATTCCTTGTGCCACTGCAGACCAAACGGCGCGTTGAGATAAAACTTCTCCCATCGTTCGCCGGCGGAACCCTCATATTTGAAATCGTAGACGTCGAGACCGATGTAATCGACGACGTCATCGCCGGGGTAAGCGAGATCGGCGGGAGAGTCCTGGGCTCCCCAGCCGGGGCACCAATCATATTTGAAGCCGCTCGAGTGCCGCCGGAATATCCGCGCTACGCGCCTGAACGCCGCGATGTAGTCGGCCTCCTGGCCCTTGGCGAACCAGGCCATGGAAACGAGGTTCATCTCCCAGCCAAGACGAATGATGGCGTTCGGCTGCGCTTCGGAAATCGCTCTTGCGGCGGCTTCGAATTCAGCGTCGTGCAGGCCATCGGCGACTTGCTTGAGCGGCGTCCCCTTCACCGTCAGCGGAACGGACCAGACGACGTTCCGCGCCGGATTGAGCTTCTTCCAGATGCCGGGCACCCAGCTCAGCCGCGTAAAATCCTCCCAGGTGTTTTCGGCGTAAAAGTCGACCCCGACCACCGATGTCGGTGCCTGGTCGAGCCACTGCTCCCACGCCTGCAAGGTGCGCTCGCGGCCGACGGGCCCCCAATTGACGAACGCGCCGGCCAATTTTGCGGAATTCGAAGCGCTGCCTGAATCCGCTTTGGTCGCGCCACCGACCGAGCTCGTCCCGGCGAGCGCAAGAACCGCCAGCACCGCGGCGAGCCGTTTCACCTTGACCCGGCCACGCCCCCCGGCGGTTCGATCAGTTCGCGCCATCGTCCAGCCTCGCGAGCTTCCCGCCAAAGAAGGGCGCGAGCCGGCGCCCCACTTCGAGCGAGCCCTTGGCCGTCAGATGGCCGGCGTCGAACTGCAGGGGAACGTCGCCCTCCGCGAACTCATCGCAACGGCCGTCGCGGCAGACCGAATCGTAGACCGACAGATAGGTCGCGCCCTTGGCCGTGACCATCCGCCTCAGCACCCGGTCACGCTCGGCAATCCCCGGCGTGCGCATGGCGCCGGCGATCGAGGGAGAGTCGTGCAGGATCTCGTCGGCCAACAGCCGCGGCAGCGCGCCGTCATATTCGACGATCGGCCCGAGCACGACGACGTCCAGTCCCCTCGACATCAGCGTCTCCAGGGTGCTGGACAGCGCCGGGATATCCTCGTCCTTCCAGGAGGCGGCGAGCAGGACCTTGTCGACCCTGTTGTTGACGAGGAAATCGTCGAAGACGAACCGCATCAGTTTCGGACACGCCCGGCTATCGAGCAGCGAGATCCGTTCGACCGCCGGCCGGCAGGCGCTGGCGGTCGCCTGCATCAGATTCACTTCCGGCATCGCGGTAGACAGGCCGAACCAGAGATGGGCGGCGTGGCTGTCGCCGACGAGGAGGTAATTCGGCCGCTTCCCATCCAGCTTCATGCAGGTCTGGACATCGAGCTGCTGGCGGTTGGTCGCGAGATAACAGCGGCCGGACCGGAATGCCTCGGAAGGATCGTAGGCGAGATAGGAGGCGATCGCGACGACGCGCTCGGGGAAGCGGAACGGCGCTCCGCCCGCAACGAACACCAGGCCGCAAAGTGCCACGACCGAGGTCATCGCGGCCGACGCTACGCCGAAGACTGTTCCCGTGGAGACATCCTTCGCCTTGAGCCGGAACCGCAGCTCGACAAATTTCCACGACAGCCAGGCGATGGCGATCGAGCCGGCGATCAGCGTCAGTTTCGTCATTGTGCCGGAGGGGGCCGCAAGAAGTCCGTCCGTCCGCTGAAACACGATCAGCGGCCAATGCCAGAGATAGAGCGAATAGGATATCAGGCCGACGAACACGACCGGCCGCAGCGCCAACAACCTGCCCACCGCCGACACCTCGCCTTCGCTGGAGGCGATGACGAGCGCGGCGCCGACGCTGGCCAGCGACGTCATCAGCAGCAGCGGGGCGGACGACGATCCCAGGAAGATGGCCCCGCACAGCAGCAGCATGCCGACCGCGCCGCAGGCGTTCTTATGGCGTTCGGTCACGGGCGCCGGAATGAACTTGATCGACAGCAGCGCGCCGAGCGCGAGCTCCCAGGCGCGAAACGGCGTGAGATAGAAGACGAACGTCGTATTGCGATAGCTCACCGCGAAAGCCGCCGCGAAGGAGAACGCGGCAGCGGCCGCAAAAAACAGCCTGGCGCGCTTCGGCGCGAAGCGATAGGCAAGCCACATCAACAGCGGGACGACCAGGTAGAACTGCTCCTCGACGCCCAGCGACCACGTATGCAACAGCGGCTTTGTCTCGGCGGGCGCGTCGAAATATCCGGCTGTCGCGGCAAAGTAGACGTTCGAGACCGAACCGACCGCGCTTGCCAGGCTCTTCGAATAGTCCTCGAGTTCGACGGGCAGGCAGTAGAGGTAGGCGAGCGCGCTGGTGACGAGGAACATCGCGAACAGCGCCGGCAGGATCCGCAACATCCGGCGCTTGTAGAAATTCGACAGCGAGAACGATCCGTCGCGGAGGTCGCCATCGATCATGCCGCAGATCAGATAGCCCGAAATCACGAAGAAGATGTCGACCCCGACGAAGCCGCCTGGAAAGCCGGGAACGCCGGCGTGGTAGAGCAGCACGGGGACGACGGCGAGCGCGCGCAGCCCATCGATGTCGGCGCGGTATTTCATCGTTCAGGCCTCAAAGCGCGGCGGAGCCATTAACCTTCCGGCCGCGGCAGCTGCCGCAGATGGTGTTCGCCCCGTCGCAAAAGCGGACACCCCGGACATTCCAACTGTGCCAAAACGACAGGGCCTCGCGCACTTCGCGCCGCGTGCAACGACGTCACGCCGGAATAGCGATCGTATTTTCATGCGTCCACGCAGCCTCTTGAGCTCGGTACCAGGCCTGCATCAGTGCAATATCCGGTCCAGCGCCACGCGAAGCGCCCGTCTCACCGCAGAGGATGGTTACCGCGCATCGAATTAACCACCTTCGACGCGCGGCTCGCGAACGCGGTTCCACCGGCACCGATTTTGCTGTCTCTCTACAAAGAAATCAGGTGCCCTAAAGCCGATGCCGCCGAGCGTCACAGCCACAGAGACCGACAGGATGAATCAAGTCGCGCTGTTAACCCCGACTTACGGGTGCGATCTGGAGCTGTGCGCGCTGCTGTGCGAGAGCGTCGACCGTCACGTCGGTTCGTTCGCAAAGCATTACCTGCTGGTTCCGGATTGCGATGTGCCGCTGTTTTCTCATTTCGAGAGCGAGCGCAGGAGCGTTCTTCCCGCCTCGAAATTCCTGCCCGGCTGGCTGCGGCCGTTGCCGCGCTTCGTGCAGCGCAAGCGCCGCCAATATTGGTGGTCGTTCCGCACCCAGCCGGTCAGCGGCTGGCACGTGCAGCAATTCCTGAAAATCGCCGCCACCATCTCGCTGCCGCACCAGCGATACTGCATCCTGGATTCCGACATCGTCTTCTTCCGGGATTTCGATCTGTCGCGGTTTGAGGCCCCGAATCCGATTCCGCTGCTCACGATGCCCGAGGGGGTGACATCCAACCTCGTCCACCACGCGCATTGGGTCGAGACCAGCCACCGGCTTCTGGGTCTGGCGACGCCGCCGCTTCCGGCACCTGATTTCATCGGCCATATCATTTTCTGGGACCAGGAGACGACGCGCGCGATGGCGTCGCGGATCGAGGCCGTCGCCGGTATCGACTGGGTCGAAGCGCTATGCCGGGCGCACGGCATTTCGGAATACATGCTGTACGGCTATTTCGTCCGGGACGAGGCCCGTCTTTCCGCGCAGCACGCCCTCACCTCGCACACGCCATGCCTCAGCTATTGGGATTCGCCGAAACTCAGCCCGGCCGAACTGAACGAGCTGCTTCGCGGCGCCGACCCGGATGACGTCGCCTTCTCGGTGGCATCCTTCTCCGGGACGCCGGTCGCCGCCATCCGCGCTGCGATCGGGGAAGCCACGAGCCTTGCCTCGCTCCCGCTCCGCAAGGAAGCCATGGGGCATGCCGCGCCATGCTGATCGGACAAGCCAGCATCAATCTGAGCGCCAACATCCTCTCGGCCTTGCTGGGACTGCTCAGCGTGTTCGTCTTCACGCGGCTGTTTTCACCGCATGACTACGGCACCTATCTGCTCGGCCTCGGCTTCGCATCCGTCGTCAGCGTCTTCGTGGCCGGCTGGTTTCGCAACCTCATCCTGAGCGGGCATGCCAAGGACGACGGCACCGATGTCCGCGGCCTCGTGATGTCGGGATATCTGGTCTGCTGCCTCGCCGCCCCCATTGCTTATGGATTGGGACGCCTGGTCGGCCTCGACACCCCGGCGGCATTGGCGGCGGTAGTGCTTGCGCTCGCGATCGCCCTGTTCGAGCTGACCCAGGATCTGGTTCGCGCGCGCCTGAAGGCGTTCACGGTCATGAAGGCCACGCTGGTTCGCGCCGCTGCGGTGCTCTGCCTCGGCGCGGTCGTTGCCCTCTATAGTCCTACGGGATTCCGGCTGCTGCTTTCGTCCGCCACGGCTTATCTGCTCGCGGTACTGGTCCAGTCGCAGACCGCCTGGCGGGGAACGGTGATCAAGCCGGACGCGTCCGGCCTCCTCGCGCTGGCCCGGCAGGGCCTGCCGCTGACGCTGTCACTGACGCTGCTCGCCGTCTCCAGCGTCACTGATCGCTTCATGATCGCGGGTCTCGTCGGCGCCGCGGAAGCGGGCAAGTATGTCGCCGGCCTCGACCTCGTGCGGCAGACCCTGATGATTCCGGCGATGAGCGCGGCCACGGCGTTCTTTCCGCTCGCCGTGCAAATTCATGCGAGGCAAGGCGATACGGCGGTGCGCTCGCATCTCGCCGAATGCGTGGAGCTGCTGCTCAGCATCACACTGCCCGCCTGTCTCGGCTTTGCCGTCATTTCATCGCACGTCGCCAACGTGGTTCTCGGCGCCGATTTCCGCGAGGTGGCCGCGCAGGCGATGCCGATCGTGGCGGTTGCCGTCATCTTCCAGGTCCTGACCCAGCAATATCTGCATGCGAGCTTTTTGCTGTCGGGACGCAACTCGCTCTATCTGATCAACACCGCCTCGATCATCGTAGCCAATGTCGTCCTGTCCTACGTTCTGATCAAAGGCTACGGCACCGTAGGCGCGGCGTGGGCGCGGCTCGGCGCCGACGTCACCGGATTTGTCTGCGCGCTGGTCCTGAGCCGCCTGGCCTTCTCCGTTCCATTTCCGCTCGGCCGGCTGGCGCTGACGATGATCGCTGGACTGGTCATGGCGCTGGCCGTCGGGGCTCTCGACAGAAACCTGCATGTTTCGGATTTTGCCGCATGCGTCGTCCTGGTCGGCACAGGCTTCGCCAGCTATGTGACGACGTGCTGGCTGCTCGATATCTCGCACACCCGCCGGCGCCTGAAATTCGGGTACGTGTTCTTCCGAGCCAAACTCGCCAACATCAACATTGGATAAGAACAAGTGAGCAAAACAGCCACCATCGATCTCACCCAGGCGGCACCGGCCAGAATTGCGGCCGATCTGCGCGTCGCGGCCGCCGCGACGCCGCTCGAACATCCGCAGGCGCTGCTCGAACTGGCGCCCGGCGAGGCGCGCGACAGCCTGCTCGCGGTTCACGGCATTCTCGGTAGCAGACTGCCGGCAGCCTCGCTCAGGATCTACGAAGCCGGCGGCGGCTCGACCAGCTTCCTGCCGCTCGAAGTGCTGCGTCGCGCCCACGTCACGGTGGTCGATATCGACGCCGACCAGATCTGCAACAACGACTACGCGCAGGAGACGATCCTCGGCGACGTGCAGGTCCACCGCTTCGCACCCGACAGCTTCGACCTCGTCATCTGCTACAACGTCATCGAGCATCTGCCCGATGTCGAAGCCGCGCTGCTTCGCTTCTGCGAGTCGCTGAAGCGTGGCGGACTGATGTTCATCGGCGCGCCGAACCCGAGATCGCTTTCCGGCGTCGTCACCAAATATTCGCCGCACTGGTTCCACGTCTGGTTCTACCGCTACGTACGCGGCGAAAAACATGCCGGCCTTCCCGGCGAGGCGCCGTTCCCGACCTTTTTCCATCCACTGGTCACGCTTTCCAATCTCGAAGCCTTCGCGAAGACCAATAGCCTCGAGGTGATCTACCGGAAGGAATTCGAGAGCCCGCGTTTTCCGGAGATGCGGGCGCGCAAGCCGACGCTGGCCGCCCTGCTCGATGCCGCCGCCGCCGTCATGAATTTGCTGATTCCCGGCAAGCTCGACGTGCGGCACGGCGACTATCACGTGATCCTGCGGAAGCGCTGACCATGAAGGCAACGCGTTTCGCAACCAAGGCGGGGGGCAGCCGTCGGCTGGCGGCGGCCTTGCGCGTCGATCGCGCTGGCATCCGGCGCGCGCGCCGGATGGTTAATTTTCCGTTGACGCGAGGCGATGACACCGCAAACGCGACCGGCCGGCCCTGGCGGCGCAGAGGCGTTGCCATGCGCAGGCGCTTAAACGCTTTTTTTGCCATTTCAGTGAATAGTCCCCCACTGAGTATGGTTAATTTTTCCTGTTGCGTTGGTTCTGCGCCGAAGACGTGCGCGCGTGGCGTGATGCGAAGAGTAACCCCTCAGCCGATGCGTGCGGCAGTTCGAATGGAAGCTGGGGCCCATGCTTGCGTATGACCAACCGCTGGATCAGGCCGGGCCGGACGACCGGAAGGCCGAGGCGCGAATCTCCGCCGGCTTCAGCGTGGTCGAACTGACGCGGCTGTTGTGGCGGCAAAGGGTCGCGATCGCGATGGCCGCCCTGATCTGCGCCTGTGCCGCGGTCGCGATCGGCAAGAGCCTGACGCCGAAATATTCGGCGACCGCCCAGCTTTATGTCGATCCCCGCGAACTGCAGCTGGTCGATCGCGAGCTCACGCCGCGCACCCAGGATCTTTCGGGCCTCGCCATGGTGGTCGAAAGCCAGGCGCGCCTGATCACCTCGAACAGCGTTCTGCTGCGGGCAATCCATGACACCCATCTCGACAAGGATCCGGAGTTCGGCGGTGAATCCCGCGGCCTGCTGGGATCGCTGCTCGGCCTGTTTGGCCTCGATTCCCGCTCGGCCTCGGAAGCCAAGGCCGGAGAGAACGCGGCGCTGGAAATCCTGAACCGCCACATCAACGTGAAGAAGACCGATCGCAGCTTCATCGTCGATGTCGAGGTCTGGTCGTATGATCCGGCCAAGGCGGCGATGCTCGCGAACGCGATTTCCAGCGCCTATCTCGCGGAATCGAAGAAGTCGCAGGCCACCGCCGCGCGGCGGGCGACGACCGACCTGTCGGGCCGCCTCAAGGAACTGCAGCAGCGGCTTCGCACCGCCGAGAACGCGCTTGCGACCTACAAGGCGCAGAACAATTTCGTCGGCTCCCAGGACACCGCGATCAGCGACCAGCAGCTTTCATCGAGCAACCAGCGCCTCGCCGCGGCCCACGCGCTGACGCTCGACGCACAGGCCAAATACGACCAGATCGAAGCGAGCCGCCGCGCCGCGACCGACGCCGGCGCCATTCCGGAGGCGCTGCAGTCGCCGACCATCGCCAATCTGCGCGCGCAATATGCCGAGGCCCGCAAGCGTGACGCGGACCTGGCCGGCGAACTGGGCCCGCTGCATCCCTCGCTGCGGCAAATCGAGAAGCAGGTCGACGATCTGCGCCGCACCATCAGTGAAGAAGTCGAACGCTTCGCGCAGTCGGCGAAAAACGATCTGACGCGTGCCCGCGATTACGAAACGTCCCTGAGCAAGGCGCTGGACGCGCAGAAGCGCCAGAGCGTCCAGCTCAGCCAGGCCTCGGTACGGCTGCGCGAGCTGGAGCGCGATGTCGACGCCAGCCGCGACGTCTACCAATCCTTCCTGAAGCGCTCGCGCGAAACCGAGGAACAGGAAAGCCTCAACACCTCGAGCGCGCGCATCATCGGCGAGGCGACCGTGCCGCAGCGGCGCTCCTTCCCGCCGGCCATGAGCGTCCTGGCGATGATCGGCTCCATCCTCGGCGCGCTGGCCGCTTCCGCCTGGGTGGTCGCGGCCGACCGGTTGCCGCCCGGCAGCAGCGAACCGCAGCCGACCAGCGCCGAAAAGAAGACGCCGGCGCCGCCATTGAAGCAGCCGGATGACGGCCAGCCGCGGCCACGGCCGACGGTCGCGGCGATCGAAAAGCCGCTGATCGCGCGCCTGCAGGAAGCCGACGTGATGCGGACCCTTGGCGGAATCCTGAAGACAGGCGGGATTGCCGACCTGACCCGAATCGGCTGGCCGACGTTGCGCGCCAGCTTCCCGCTGATGAGCTTCCTCAACGCCATGCGCGAGATGCGCGCGAACGTGATCCGGCGTTCGCCCGGCAACGCGATGCCGGTGATCGCCGTGATCGGCGCCGGCGCCAGCGAGGACCGCAGCATCGCCGCGCTGAACGTGGCGCTGGCGGCCGCGCGCGACGGCGCCAGGGTTCTGATGATCGACGCCGATCCCGCCACGCATGCGCTCTCGAACAAGGTGAACGGCCACGGCAAGAGCAAGCCAAGCCGGCTCGGCTGGCTCAGCATCGGCAGCAAGGCTTCGCGCGCGATCACGACCGCCAACGGCATTTCGATCCTGCCCGCGATCGGGACGACCGACGCCAAGGCTGGCGACGCCATCCGGAAGGCGATCGCACAGGCGCGCTCCGCCGGCGGCCACGACCTCGTGATTGTCGACGGGCCGGCGATGCCCTGGTCCGCCTCCGACCGCAAGCTGATCGGCGTTGCCGACGGCCTGGTCGCGATCCTGCCGGTCGATCTCGATGTCAACGACTGCATGGAAGACATCATCGCCAGCCTCGGCGGCGCCGAGCGCAAGCTGGTCGGCGTCGTCCTCAACGAGCTCAGCCCCGCCGCCGTCGATCGTCAGCGAGGCAAGCAATATGCTTGAGCGTCGCGCCAATCCGGTCGGAAGGGCCGCCA
>JBAUUA010000284.1:0-1763 GCA_049582465.1 Bradyrhizobium sp.
CCAGCGAGATATCGAGCGCCGCCGCCGCCTCGCGATGGGTGAAGCCGGCAAGGACGACGATCAGCAGGGCCTCCCTAAGCTCCAAAGGGAGCATGCGGACTGCCGCTCCGGCGCCGATTCCGCCCGCCGGCGCTTTGGCGCGAGCGCTCTCCGCATCCTCGTCCCACGCCTGCTCCCCGTCGTCGACGGTCAGGCGGCGAACATGCCGGCGGTGAAGGCGAACGAATCGGCCGAAGGCGCGCAGGCGCGCGTCTTCGCGTGGCCGGTCGGCGTCGCGCCGGGCGTCTCTGCCCACCGCTTCCAGCGAAGCCTGTCTGAACAGGCGATCGACCAGCCGCGCCGCGCACGCATGATCGGGCACGAACCTGTCGTCTCGCGCCAAAGCCACCCCGAACCGGCGCAGATTAGTAAGGTCAGCCAGACAGTCAACCAGCGGCGGCACGACGGACACCGAAAGTTTGCGTGGACCCCGAGAAACGTTAACGCTGCCTAATAATCTAGCGTGAAGGCGCCCGCGTTCCAAGCACATGTATGAGCAAAATCACACATTTTGTGACGGGTGACGAAAGGCTCGTCCTTCCCCTGCGCGCCGGGCGAGGTTAAGGGATGCCCCGCCGGGACCGACGAGCGGCCACTATCCAAGAGCGAGGCCTTGATGGATGAAACCCTTTCAGCCGGCGTGACCGCGGGCGTCATGCGCGGCATGCGCGGGGTTGTCTTCGGGGTGGCGAACAATCGTTCGATTGCCTGGGGCATCGCCAAGGCCGCCCATGCGGCTGGGGCGGAACTCGCGTTCACGTTTCAGGGCGAGGCGCTGGAAAAGCGCGTCCGGCCGCTCGCGCAGGAATTGGGCGCCCATGTGCTCGGCCATTGCGACGTCACCGACGGCGGCTCGATCGACGCGGTGTTCGCGGGAGCCGGAGCCTTGTGGGGCGCGATCGACTTCATCGTCCATTGCATCGCTTTCTCCGACAAGGATCAGCTCACCGGCCGGTATGTCGACACCACCGAGGACAATTTCACCAAGTCGCTCGCCATCTCCTGCTACTCGTTCACCGCGCTTGCGCAACGCGCCGAAAAGCTGATGACCAACGGCGGCGCGATGCTGACGCTGACCTATTACGGCGCGGAAAAGTGGATGCCGCACTATAACGTGATGGGCGTCGCCAAGGCGGCGCTGGAGGCGAGCGTGCGCTATCTCGCGGCCGACCTCGGCGAGAAGGGGATTCGCGTCAATGCGATTTCGGCCGGCCCGATCAAGACGCTCGCCGCGTCGGGCATCGGCGACTTCCGCTATATCCTGCGGTGGAACGAATACAATTCGCCCCTGCGCCGCTCGGTCACCATCGAGGAGGTCGGCGACAGCGCGGTCTACCTCCTCTCCCCGATGTCCCGCGGCGTCACCGGCGAAATCGTCCACGTCGACGCCGGCTACCATGTCGTTGGCATGAAGAACCCGGCCGCCCCGGACCTGACGGTGGTCAAGGACTGAAGTTCGCCTGATCGGTTCTCATTGCCCGGCGAACCGAGGGGCGCCATTTGCGAGTCCGTTTTGAGCGATTCCAATGGCTTGCGGCGCCATTTCCGAGTCGCAGGGTCGCGCAACATCCGCCGCGCGAGTGCCGAAGCCGCCGTTGATTTCGCACTCCTTGCGTTTTGGGCCGCGACGAGGCGGAAAACCAGCAAAAGCGGAAGGATTCATTTCGCCGAGCGAAACGAACGGTTTCGCGACGGGGTCGTAAGTCCTTGAGATCATTAGGGGG
>JBAUUA010000285.1:0-1959 GCA_049582465.1 Bradyrhizobium sp.
GGCGGGAGGCGGTACGCGAAGCACACCTGCGCTTCACCGCATCCGCCAAAGAACTGTCAAGAGCGCAATGAAAGTCGACCACAGCATCCCGGTTCTGGCGGTAGTGACGGTCAACGAACGGGCCGTCGTCGAAGAGGCAGCGCGTCGTCTGGGCAATGCGCTGAGCGAGGCGACCGGCGAGACCTGGGAGTGCCATTGCAGCTTCGCTCCGGACCTAACGGCGGTTTGCGGCGTTGCGGCCGGTTCTGTCATCATAACTTCGCTAAGCGTCCCGCTAGAGCAGTTGGATGCACCCTGGGCGGAGATCGAGCAGAGCCTGCGCAGCTCCTATGCCACGCTCGGAGAGACCGGCGATCCGGTCATGATTTGCACAATATTTCGTCATGTGGCGACGACGCTCGAGCCTGAAAGAGCCGATGATACGCGGCGGCGCCTGCGGCAGCTCAACCTGCTCGCGACCGAACTGTCGCGTGAATATGGTGCGCTCGTGATTGATCTTGATCGGGCTCTCGCCGACATCGGCGCTCGGCGGCTGAACACGGACCATCGTCTCGGCGGTGCGACAGTCGTGGATGTGGCGAGCCAGGCCGTGGCCTTGAGCATTGTCGCCAACGCCCTGGACACCTTCGCGCCGGTCGAAGTTCAGGACGCGACCCGCGCCATTCTCGAGAAAGGCCGGCCGGTGGTTGGCCTTGCTCCCGAGATCAAGATGACGAACGTCATGACACTGGGGCGCGGCCGCCGAAAGCAGCTCGTCTCGACGGTAACCGACAACGTGCAGGAAAATCACATCGTTTGGCAGATCCGCCAAGTGCTCGCCCGGCAGATCGGCCCTAGGGAAGCCATCGACAAGTTCGTCCAGGCGGTTCGGCGCCGCGGTGCGCGCGAAAGCGCAGTACTGCTGTTCTACGGTATCGTGCGGTTATTCAAGGCGCATCCATGAGGCAACGCTGATTATGTTTGATTCGCACGCAGCGCTTAAGGAGATGATGCGCATTCGCGCTTTCGAAACCGCCCTGGCGGGTCGGCGCGATCATGGATTCCAGCTGCTCTCCACGGGCGAGGAAGCCGTTGCAGTCGGTGTCAGTTCCGTTCTGAGCGAGCGCGATCAGCTGCTGACTGGTGGCCGATCTATCGGACCAGTCCTCGCTCGCGGCGTTGATCCAAACAAAGTCATGGCCGAGTTGCTTGGCAAGGCAACGGGCATCAATGGCGGCCGGGCCGGCCGCGGTCACTTGTCCGACCCGGCGTCCGGGTTTTTCGGAGCCCACGCGGTGGTCGGAGGCAACATCAGCGTCGCGGCGGGTGTCGCGCTGGGCAAGCAACAGGAAGGTGACGGTGGCATCGTGGCAGTCATGTTCGGCGACGGCGCCTGCGGCGCCGGTGCCCTACATGAAACCCTGAATATTGCCGCCAACTGGAAGCTCCCCCTGCTTTTCATCTGCAACAACAATCAGCTTTCGGTCTCCACCGCACGCAGCGCCGCCCTGGCGCCCACGCGCCTCTCGGACATCGGCGCAACGTTCGGACTACCCTCCAGCACGATCGATGGACTTGACGTGGAGGCCGTGGCGTCCGCAATCGGCGAAGCCGCCACCTTTATTCGCAGCGGACAGGGCCCGGCTTTCGTCGAGTGTATTTCGATCCGTCTGAGATCACACTCCACGACCGCGCGCGAGACCCGTTCCCGAGACAAGCTAGCCGAGTTGCGCACTCATTGCCCGATCCGTCGCCAGATTGCGCGCCTCGGACTTGAAGAAGCTGACGTCGAGGCTCTGGAACGCGAGGCTGCCGATCTTGCCGCCGTCGCTCTACGCTTTGCCGACGCATCGCCCTATCCCAACGCTGCGGACGTACTCAACGATGTCGGATAACAGAGCCAACGGCACAAAAAAGATGTTCTTTCGCGAAGCCATCGCGAAGGCGGTGCGCGAAGAAATGACGCATAATTCGCGCGTC
>JBAUUA010000286.1:0-1879 GCA_049582465.1 Bradyrhizobium sp.
CATCCAAACGCCGGCTTCGGTGTCGCGCATCGCCATTCCCGTTTCGTTTCCGTGAACCGCACGCCGATCAAGGCGCACGCTCCGCACCTTCTGGGCACCATTCCGGGGTCCGTATCAGCCGGGATCAGGGCGCTTTTGCGGCGGGTACCCCCAGGAAGGAGTCATACAGCAGGGCGGCTACCCCGGCAACAATCGCCACGTCGGCCATGTTAAACACGTACCAATTGAAGGGTTTTCCCCCGATCTCGACGTGGAACAGGGCGAAATCGACCACCGCGCCATAGGCGAGGCGGTCGATGGCGTTGCCGATGGCGCCGCCGATGATCAGGCCAAGCGCGATCGTGGCGAGCCGGCTCTGCGAGCGGGCCATCCAGATCGCCAGAACAACCACGGCAATCGCCTTGACCGCGAGCAGGACGGCCTGGCCGGTCGCGCTCTCGTTCTGAAACCAGCCGTAGCTGATCCCGGTGTTCAAGGCCAGCACCAGATCGAAGAACGGCGTTACTTTGACCGCGCCGTGACGGGCGATGTCGTAGCCGTACAGCAGCCAGAGTTTTGTCGCCTGGTCGAGGGCGATCACGGCCAGGGCTGCGAGGATTCCGGGACGCATGGGGGAATTCACACCGTCACTCCGAGCGCCTTCCACTCCCGCAGCGCCTGTGCGTCGCGCGGCGAGACGTCGGGATACTCAGGGTCGCTGCCGACGGTGGGAAGGATCTTCCACGACCGCGCGCATTTGATGCCCACGGCCTTTTCGACCACCACGGCGACGCCGGGAATATTGTCGAGACGGAAAGCGCCCGCGGGCGCTTCGTCCTCTCTCACCTCATAGTTCGAGGTGATGCAGACCTCGGCGAGATCGATATCGAACAGCGTCGCGAGAAGCTGCCGGTCCGCGACATAGATGATCGGCGAGGCTTCCAGCGAGGAGCCGATCCGTTTTGCCGCGCGTTCGACTTCCAGCGCGCCGGTGACCACGCGGCGGACGTCGCGGATGGCCTCCCATTTCGCGGCGAGCGCATCGTCGCGCAGATCTTCAAGCCTGTCCGGGAACAGCGTCAGATGCACCGACGGCTCGGCGTCCGGCCGATACATCCGCCAGGCCTCCTCGGTCGTGAAACTCAACACGGGTGCGAACCAGCGCAGGATCGCGTTGCAGATCATGTCGATTGCGGTGAGCGCTGCCTTGCGCGCCAGCGACGACGGCGGATCGCAATACAGCGTGTCCTTGCGGATGTCGAAATAGAACGCTGAGAGTTCGGTGTTCATGAACGCCGACAGGCTCGCAACCACGGTCTTGTAGTCGAATTCGGCATAGGCCCTGGTCACGATCGCCGCCTGTTCGGCCAGCTGATGCAGCATCAGCCGCTCCAGCTCCGGCATGTCGGCATGCGCGACCACGTCGCCGGGCTTGAAATGCGCCAGCGTGCCGAGCATCCAGCGGATCGAATTGCGCAGCTTGCGATAGGTCTCGATGGTGTTCTTGAGGATCTCCGGGCCGATGCGCTGGTCGTCCGCATAGTCGGTGGCGCAGACCCACAGCCGCAGGATGTCGGCGCCGGAATCCTTCATCACCTTCTGCGGCTCGACGGTGTTGCCGAGCGACTTCGACATCTTGCGGCCGTTCTCGTCGAGCGTGAAGCCGTGGGTGAGCACGACGTCATAGGGCGCGCGGCCGCGGGTGCCGCAGCTTTCCAGCAGCGAAGAGTGGAACCAGCCGCGGTGCTGGTCGCTGCCTTCCAGATACATCACGGTGTCGTCGCCGCCGTCGACCTTGCGCCTGATGCCGGCGAGCCCCGGGAAATGCACGGGGTCTTCCAGCACGAAGGCATGCGTCGAGCCGGAATCGAACCAGACGTCGCAGATGTCGTCGATCTTC
>JBAUUA010000287.1:0-3094 GCA_049582465.1 Bradyrhizobium sp.
ACGCGCAGCCTCATCGCCGCGGCGAAGGCCCACGCGCCCAGGGCGCGCTTCATCATGGCCAGCACCAGCCACGTCTACAACGCAGACAGCCCACGCCCGGGACGCGAGGACGACGAAGCCGATCCGAAACAGGCATATCCGGCCAGCAAACTCGCGGCCGAGATAGAATTGCGCGAAAGTGGGCTGACCTGGTCGATCCAGCGGTTCGGCTTCGTCTATGGCGATAGGGACGGACATCTGGAGTCGCTGCCCCAGCATGCGACGAACGGCAGGATGCATCCCGCTCAGAAGATGAGCCTGATCCATCATCGCGACATCGCCAACGCCATGATCCTCGCCCTGGCCGGGGCGATGGATGTGCGCATCGTCAATATCGTCGATGAGGCGCCGACCTCGATCTATGAACTGCTCGCGCTTATCGGCGAGACGATGGAGCCTTCCGCCGAGCCGCTAGCCAACCCCTGGCGTCTCCATGTCGATGGCGCGCTTGCACGTGACCTCGGCTTTCGACCGACTGTGCGCACCGTCTATCAGGCCGCGCAGGAAAAGCTGATGTGAACGCGGTCGGCGACGGCGGGGAACCACCCCACCCGGAACCTCACGACGTCCGCTAATGGGATTCGATCGAGTGCTTCACCGAGCCGCGATCGGATGACTTCCGCGTTGCACCAGCGTTCGACCGTTCAGCCATTCCAGGACTGATAACAATTCTCTTATGCAGCCACACCAGACCGGACGCTTCAAGGCCAAACCCTACGGGCGCTTCGCGGCCTTGACCCGTGCGTTCCGGCGCTGCATGGGGCTTGGCCTGGATCTCGGGCACCCGAGGACAAGCACCAAGCGGTCGTTGAGGGGCTCGCTGCCTGCGAATTGCTTCGGCCTTTTTGTAATGCATCGGAGAAACTGCTCTCCGCCGCTCAATGAAGCCATGCAGCCCAGCTGGCTGCTTCCGCAGGCCTGCGACACATGTTTGTTGCGAGTTGCGCCAACGAGCTGTCCTGGGGAAAGAAGCCGAGCAGGTCTGGGCTGCCGATCATGGTCGGGATGGCTCGTGATAGACAGGGAGGGTGGTGTCCACGAGCTCCAGGCTGACGGTATTGGATGAGAACGGAAGGCGGGGCGCAGGCGAAAGCGCTTTCGTCGAATCTAGGAACATGAAGCGACTTGAGCGATCGATTTCGATAGTTGCCGAACTCCCAACTTCGCAGCTCTTCTGAAATTTTCCTGTGAATTCAAAACCAAAAAGTTAGGACGGATATACCGTCGGGATTTGAGCACCAGCGTTGAGAGTTTGTGCTTGCAGGTCAAAACGTTAGGGTTGTGATCAATGATCGAGTGGGAGTGAAGGGGAGTATCGGATAGCAGAGTACACTCGGGCGAATCCTAGGCCATCGATAGTAGCAGGCGAGGGTGGCAAAAAAGCCGGTCACCCGGGAGAGCGCGAAGGAAACCGTAAAACCATTGCGCAGGGAAGGCCGGATTGCCTCCGCTGAACCTGTATGCTCGTGTGCGCTTTCTTGACTACCCTTTGCACGCGAGACCGCGGGTGCAGCGCGCACCCGGCTTTCCCTGCGCCCTCTGCTTGCTGAGAGGGTGAAAAAGTGACGCAAACCTCGGGCATCTCGTGCCGCGAGAACGCGGACCCATACCCCTCATGCTGTTGGACAAAAAATTTTCCAGATGCCGTGTCGGACTGAGCAGGCCTCGTTCGTCCTCGGGGCACGGATCGGCAATTCGTGGGGATTGAAAGCAGCCTGGCCGACACTCCCCCACAATCTCCAAAAGGAAAGGAAACCGCATGACGACGAACGATACTTACCTTGCCGTGTTTCTCGGCAGCAAAACCAGCCCGCGCATGAAGGCCTGGATGGCGCTTCCCGAAGCCGAAAGGCGCGCCAGGGAGCAGCAGGGCATGGCCGCCTGGAAAGCCTGGGTCGAAAAGCACCAGGGGGCGGTTCAGGCCATGGGCGGGCCGCTCGGCAAGACCAAGAAGGCCACGGAGCGCGGCATCGAGGACGTGAGCAACGAGCTTGGCGCCTTCACAGTCGTGCGGGCGGAGTCGCACGAGGCGGCCGCCAGGATGTTCGAGAAGCATCCGCATTTCACGATCTTTCCGGGCGAATGCATCGAGATCATGCCGGTCCTGCCGATACCGGGCGCCTGATCGGCCGCAGTAGGTTGGGTTAGCCCAACGGGTCCGCGCACGGCGCGGCCCGATGACAGGCTCCGGCGTAACCCGCCATCTTTCTTTATCCATGGGTGGGTTACGCTTCGCTAACCCACCCTACGGACTCACCCTGACGATCGGGATTTGCTTCACGGCTTTATGTCTTCGCCGTCAATGCGTTCCAGGCCGCGAGAGAGTCCATGTAGTCTCGCCAGCGCGCGATTTTCCGGTTTTCTATTTTGATGATGGAGCAGAACCGATTGTTGTAGGCGGCGCCTGTCGCGAGGATCCGCCCGTGGACCTCGTATTCGATGACGACGAAACCATCGTCCGTCTTGTGGACAATCAGCCTGTCGGCGGATTGAAGCGCGATGTTGTCGACATAACCCCTGAACAGGGCCATCAGGTCGGCCCGACCCTTGGTAACGCGAGGCCAGCCGGGGAAATCGTAGAGGACCTCGTAAACGACGTCGTCGGCGACGATGTCGAAGAAGTGCTCGCCATCGACGAGGTCGCCCAGCGCCCCGCGAACCAGGTCGAAGTAGTGGGCGGCGCCCTCGTAGGCAGCGAATTTCGGCTTCGGCATTTACGGACTCTCGGTGCGCAAGATCGGGCAAACCTGAAAAAAGTGGCGGCGACTTTACGATAGCAAGAACGGAGATACACCATATCCGAATTGGAGTCGTCCATGACCCAGGTACAAGTCGAGCAAAAAAACTATCAGATGCCGCAGCAGGATGGCATTACCGTCGCACACTTTCTCACCGTCGCCGACATCCAGCGATCGCTTCGATTTTACGAAACGGTCTTCGGTAGTCGCATTCTGAGCAGAGGCGACAGCAAGGGCGCGCCGGGTTACATCCAGATCGCGAACACGTGGCTCATTGTCAACGTCGGGGGCGGTCCGACACCCGACAAACCATCGGT
>JBAUUA010000288.1:0-16478 GCA_049582465.1 Bradyrhizobium sp.
GTGGCCGGACCGTTCAAAGCCATCAGCATTGCGGAACCTTTTACCCTGCGAGCACATTGGATTGGCATACTGAGAAGGGAATGTCGCAAATGGGCGAGCTACTTGACGCGTTGAACGCGGCCGACAGCGAGACCGCCGCACCGGCTAAATCAGCCGTGGATCAGGCCGCTGAGCTATTCCGCTTTGCGAGTCAGAAGGTCAATGAGGCAATAGATGCCGTTCAACAGCCCGGCATGCCGCTCGACTCGGTCAGCCGATGGGCGCGGCAAGCGCCCCTGCAAGCACTGGCCGCCGCTTTTTTGGTTGGCGTTATGACGGCGCGGCGCCGGCGCCGATAGTCGAAACCCGCTCGGGAGACTAATCATGCACCGCCTGACACGCGCTCAATTGTATCGAAGCCTTGTCGGTGCCGTATCAGCGCTGTTGCTATGCGGAATCGCAGTCTTCATTGCCGCCCGCCATTTAGCCGTCTGAGCGGGGCGTGCCCGCAATCGTGATGGGAAAGGCTTCAAAGATCCAGCCGCTGGAGCCGTGGGCTCGTCGACGCGCGGCAATCCTGCTTTGCCCGCCGCGTTGGAACAAATCGCCTGGAAATGAATCAATTCCTAGCTTCCGGAGCGCCCCCTAAGACCCCCGGAAGTGAACCGGCCCACAGGTGGCGGCTCCGGCGCTATCGCGCCGGGGCCGTTTCCCTTTCAAGGCAGGCCGTGCGCTGGCGGAGTTTTCTCGGAACAAATGAGGCCGCGAACGAGTCGGTTCCATGCTCCCGGAGGTTCGCGCCCCCCGGGAGCTCCAGGTTGGCGGCCCCGGTTGCCCCTATTGCGCCGGGGCCGTTTTCGTTGAGTGACGTTCAACGGCTGTGACGGCGGCGCACCATAAGAGAGAGGCGGCCCCAGCTCCATCGCCAAGGCCTTCATCGCCCGCGCCATGCTCGCAAGAGTCCAAACAAACGCACCGCGGCAGGAAGTGCCAGCAGAGCATATTCGCGAATTTTCTCGCGCGGCAAGCCGCCATAGATATGAAACCCATGGCGTAGCAGGGCCGCTACAAGGACTGCAGCAAACATAGATCCAACGACATATCTAAATCTTGTGTCGAGCCAATTCATTGCACGCGCGGTCGCTTGGGGCGGCCTCCATAATTCCGCGACGGTCCCCTCGTCGGCAAATGTGACTGCGCAGTTTGGGCATGCCACCACCATCGCGACGCGACGTATGCGGAACTTCACGAACACGATCTCAAAGGGAACGACGCAATGGGGACAAAAATCAGCGCCGTCGTCTTGCATTATTGGACCTACTCACGAAACTAACCTGCGGTTCGCCGCGGAAGTGATTAAATTTGTTCTGACTATATTTGTCTACTCCGACGCGGGCATTTCGGTTCCAGTGCTATGGTCGGCGCAATAGATCAGCAGGCCTCGGACGCCGGAGCGCGCATTTCCCCCAAGGTGGATCTTCTGCGGTAACGCCACCGCGGCGACGGTGGTGACGACGACGATCAGGACAGTTCCGGTGGCGTCTGGGGATCAGGGCCTGCAAGATCGTCCCCGCTTGCGTGCTGAGTGCGTGCAGGCCGGAGGCGAACAAAATGCGAAAAGCCATGCTCCGTCCGTGTTGCATGGAGCAGTTGGGAAGCATCGGTAATGCGCTGGAATCGTTCGTATCGGTTCGCAGGGCACGCGCAACACCAGAGCGGGCCATAGAACGAAGCCGAAACTGCAGGAAACCCTTATAAAACGCGCCCCCCGAACAGGTGGCGATCCCAGCAGGATTCGAACCTGCAACCCACGGAGTAGAAATCCGTTACTCTATCCAGTTGAGCTATGGGACCGTTGGCGGGGTTATACCATTGCCAATATGAAAAATCCGCTTCCCCGCCAAGCCCGTTCCGAACCGTTTTCCTGTCCCTTGCGACAAAGGCTTGGAGGCGGACCGTCGGTCCGCCCCTGACGCCATGCTACGCCGCCGGCTGCCGGCGCGGGCGATGGCCGGCTTCGACAAATGTTGTATGCGACCTTTTCGCACCACCGTTCCATCGCCATGAGTCCGTCACCTTTTAGCGCCCTTCTGCATCATACGCGGCGGTCATTCGCTGCCCGAGGAGCTCCCCATGATTGGTTTGGTTCGCGCCGCAATACTTTGCGCAACGCTGGCGCTCGGCCTGGTCTCGGCGCAGGCGGCCGACAAGGCCTTTAAGCGCGACGATCTGGCCGATTCCGCGATCAAGCTGGAAGCCCAGATCAAGAGCGAGGCGGGGCCCGTCGCCAAGACCACCGCCACCCTGAAGACCGACGCCGACGCCGCCTTCAAGCGCAGCGATTTCCGCTCGGGCGTGCAGATCCTCGGGCAGATCGCCGCCGTTTCGCCGGAGGACAGCGGCAACTGGCTACGGCTGGCGCGGGTGATCTTCCAGATCGTGCCGAAGGACTCCAGCGAGCAGACCTTCCTTTTGGAGCGCGCCTCGACCGCGGCCTATATTGCCTATCAGCGCGCCGGCAATCCCGGCGAAGAAGCCGAGGCGCTCGCCGCGCTCGGCCGCTCGATGTCCGAGCGCAGACTATGGCGGCCGGCGCTGGATGCCTTGCGGCTGTCGCTCGACCTGCGCGAGGTTGCCGACGTGCGCGGCCAATATGAAAAGCTGCGCGACGAGCACGGTTTCAGGCTGCTGGATTACACCGTCGATTCCGATTCGGCCTCGCCGCGCGCCTGCTTCCAGTTCTCCGAGGAACTGGCAAAGCGCACCGACTTCGCGCCGTATCTGGCGCTCGCCGGCAACGACAAGCCGGCGCTGACCTCCGAAGGCAAGCAGCTCTGCGTCGACGGGCTCACGCATGGCGAGCGCTACAACATCAATCTGCGCGCCGGCCTGCCGTCCACGGTCAAGGAAGGCCTGCCGAAATCGGCCGAATTCAACATCTATGTGCGCGACCGCAAGCCGTTCGTGCGCTTTACCGGGCGCGCCTATGTGCTGCCGCGCACCGGCCAGCGCGGCATTCCCGTGGTCAGCGTCAATACCCCGGCGGTGAAGGTTGATGTGTTCAGGATCGGTGACCGCAACCTGATCAACACCGTGATCGATAGCGACTTCCAGCGCGCGCTCAGCCGCTATGAGCTTTCCAGCCTCGGCGACGAGCGCGGTGTCAAGGTCTGGTCCGGCGAACTCGCGACCGCGACCACCCTCAACCAGGACGTCACGACCGCGTTTCCGGTCGATCAGGCGCTGGGCGACCTGCAGCCGGGCGTCTACGTCATGACGGCCGCGCCGAAGACTCCCGCCAGCGACGACGATTCCTCGCTGGCGACGCAGTGGTTCATCGTGTCCGATCTCGGCGTCACGGCCTTCTCCGGCAATGATGGCATCCACGTCTTCGTCAATTCGCTGGCGACGACGGACGCGGTGGCGAAAGCCGAAGTGCGGCTGGTCGCGCGCAACAACGAGATTCTGGCGACCCGGAAGACCGATGATTCCGGCCACGTGCTGTTCGAGGCGGGGCTGGCGCGGGGCGAGGGCGGCCTGTCGCCGGCCATGGTCACGGTGAGCGGCGAGAAGACCGACTACGCTTTCCTCAGCCTGAAAACCACCGCGTTCGACCTGTCCGACCGCGGCGTCGAGGGGCGGGAAGTGCCTGACGGCCCCGACGCCTTCGTCTATGCCGAGCGCGGCGTCTACCGCTCCAACGAGACGGTGTACTTGACGGCGCTGTTGCGCGACGGCCAGGGCAATGCCGTGACCGGCGGTCCGCTGACCTTGGTGATCGAGCGTCCCGACGGCGTCGAGTTCCGCCGCGTCATGCTGCCCGACCAGGGCGCGGGCGGCCGCAGCATGGCCTTGACCCTCAACCCGGCCGTTCCGGCCGGAACCTGGCGGGTGCGGGCATTTACCGATCCCAAGGGCCAAGCGATCGGGCAAACCACCTTCATGGTCGAGGATTACATCCCCGAACGGCTCGAATTCGACTTATCCGCCAAGGACAAGCTGATCAAAGCTGACGCTCCCGTGGAGCTTAAGGTCGATGGCCATTTCCTCTACGGCGCGCCCGCTTCCGGCCTGCAGCTGGAGGGCGACATGCTGGTGGCACCGGCCTCGGAACGGCCGGGTTTCGCCGGCTACCAGTTCGGCGTCGCCGATGAGACGACCACCAGCAACGAGCGGACCCCGATCGAAGGCCTGCCCGAGACCGACGCCAATGGCGCCGCGACCTTCCCGGTCAGCCTGGCGAAGCCGCCATCCTCGACGCGTCCACAGGAGGCCCAGATCTTCATTCGCATGGCCGAAGCCGGCGGCCGCGCCGTCGAGCGCAAGCTGGTGCTGCCGGTCGCGGCGGCGACGGCGATGATCGGCGTCAAGCCGATATTCGCTGGCAAGAGCATCGCCGAAGGCGACAAGGCCGGTTTCGACGTCGTGTTCGTTTCTCCCGACGGCAAGCCGCTGGCGCGCGACGGCCTGCGCTACGAGCTCTTGAAGATCGAATCCCGCTACCAATGGTATCGCCAGAGCTCGTCCTGGGAATATGAGCCGGTCAAATCGACCAGCCGCGTGGCCGATGGCGATCTCACCGTCAGCGCCGACAACCCGGCACGGATCACGTTGTCGCCGCAACCGGGCCGCTATCGGCTCGACGTCAAATCGGCCGACGCCGACGGGCCGCTCACGTCCGTGCAGTTCGATGTCGGCTGGTACTCCGACGGCAGCGCCGATACGCCCGACCTTCTGGAAACCTCGATCGACAAGCCGCAATACCAGTCCGGCGACACCATGGTGGTCTCCGTCAATGCGCGCTCGGCCGGCAAGCTGACCATCAACGTCGTGGGCGACCGGCTGCTGACGACGCAAACGGTCGATGTCAAGCAGGGCACAGCGCAGGTTAAAATTCCCGTCGGAAAGGACTGGGGCACCGGCGCCTATGTGGTGGCGACGCTGCGCCGTCCGCTGGATGTGGCGGCCCAGCGGATGCCGAGCCGAGCCATCGGGCTGAAATGGTTCGGCATCGACAAGCAGACCCGCACGCTGCAGGTGAGTTTGTCGCCGCCGGCATTGGTGCGTCCGAACTCGACGCTGAAGCTGCCGGTGAAACTTGGCGGCCTCAACCCCGGCGAGGACGCCAAGGTCGTGGTCGCTGCGGTCGATGTCGGCATCCTCAATCTGACCAATTACAAGCCGCCGGCGCCGGACGATTACTATCTCGGCCAGCGGCAGATGACCGCGGAAATCCGCGACCTCTATGGGCAATTGATCGACGGCATGCAGGGTACGCGTGGGCAGCTCAAGACCGGCGGCGATGCCGCCGGCGCCGAGCTGCAGGGCAGTCCGCCGACGCAAAAACCGCTGGCGCTGTATTCCGGCATCGTCACGGTTGCCGCCGACGGCACCGCCGAGATCAGTTTCGACATTCCCGAGTTCGCCGGCACCGCGCGCGTAATGGCGGTGGCCTGGACCGCGACCAAGCTCGGTCGCGCCACGACCGATGTCACGGTGCGCGATCCCGTGGTGCTGACCGCGACCTTGCCGCGCTTCCTGCTCAACGGCGATCACGGCACCATGAGCTTTGATCTCGACAACGTCGAAGGCGCACCCGGCGATTACACCATCAGCGTCAAGACGTCGGGACCGGTGAAGGTCTCCGGCAATCCCGCCACGACGGCAAAACTCGCGGCGAAACAGCGCAGTTCGATGTCGCTGGCGCTCGAGGCCGGCGGCGCCGGCACTGCGAATATCGACTTCGATATCAAAGGTCCGAACGGCCTGGCGCAGACCCGGCATTACGCGCTCGACGTCAAGCCGGCGACGCAGATCCTGGCACGCCGCTCGATCCGGACGCTGGCGAAAGGCGAAAGCCTGACGCTGACCTCCGACATGTTCTCGGACCTGGTATCGGGCACGGGTGGCGTCTCGCTGTCGGTCAGCATGTCCACGGCGCTCGACGCCGCGACCATCCTGAAGGCGCTCGATCGTTATCCGCACGGCTGTTCGGAGCAGATCACCAGCCGCGCCATGCCGCTGCTCTACGTCAACGATCTTGCGGCCGGCGCGCATCTGGCCATGGATACCGAGGTCGACCAGCGCATCAAGGATGCAATCGACCGGCTGCTGGCGCGCGAAGGCTCGAACGGTTCGTTCGGGCTGTGGTCGGCCGGCGGCGACGATGCCTGGCTCGACGCCTATGTGATGGACTTCCTGACCCGCGCCCGCGAAAAGGGCTTTGCGGTTCCGGACGTGCTGTTCAAGAACGCGCTTGATCGCATCCGCAACTCGGTGGTGAACGCCAACGAGCCGGAAAAGGACGGCGGCCGCGATCTCGCTTACGGGCTCTACGTGCTCGCCCGCAACGGCGCCGCCCCGATCGGCGATCTGCGCTATCTCGCCGACACCAAGTTGAGCAATCTGGCGACGCCGATCGCAAAGTCGCAATTGGCGGCTGCACTGGCACTGGTCGGCGACAAGGCGAGGGCGGAGCGGGTCTATGCCGCCGCGCTCGACAGCCTCGCGCCGAAACCGGTGCTGGAGTTCGGCCGGGTGGATTATGGTAGCGCGCTCCGCGATGCCGCTGCCCTGGTCTCGCTGGCGAGCGAAGGCAACGCCCCAAGGGCGACGCTGACGCAGGCGGTGGCCCGCGTCGAAGTCGCGCGCGGGCTGACGCCTTACACCTCGACCCAGGAGAATGCCTGGCTGGTGCTGGCCGCGCGTGCGCTGGCCAAGGAGACCATGAGCCTCGATCTCAACGGCTCGGCCGTGAAGGCGGCGCTGTTCCACAGCTATAAAGCCGAGGAGATGGCCGGCAAGCCGATCAAGATCACCAACACCGGCGACGCGCCGGTGCAGGCGGTGGTCTCGGTCAGCGGCGCGCCGGTCACGCCGGAGCCCGCAGCATCGAACGGCTTCAAGATCGAGCGCAATTACTTCACGCTCGACGGCAAGCCGGTCGATATCTCGAAGGCCAAACAGAACGACCGCTTCGCGGTGGTGCTGAAGATCACCGAGCCAAAGCCGGAATATGGACATATCATGGTGTCGGATTATCTTCCCGCCGGCCTCGAGATCGACAATCCGCATCTGGTGTCGTCGGGTGACACCGGCACGCTGGACTGGATCGAGGACGGCGAGGAGCCGGAGCACACCGAATTCCGCGACGATCGCTTCACCGCGGCAATCGACCGCGCCGCCGACGCCAAGTCGGTCTTCACGGTGGCCTATGTCGTGCGCGCGGTTTCGCCCGGCAAATATGTGCTGCCGCAGGCCTATGTCGAGGACATGTACAACCCCTCGCGCTACGGCCGCAGCGGCACCGGATCGGTCGAGGTGGTTCCGGCGAAATGAGCGAGGAGTCGCACGAGCAAAAAGCTTCGTCATGCCCGGGCTTGACCCGGGCATCCACGACTTTTGCTGCCTCGAATAAGGAAGACGTGGATGGCCGGGACAAGCCCGGCCATGACGGCATTCGGAGGTCGCGCACCGTTCGCATCGCTGGCGTTGGTTTTGCGATCGTCATTCTTGTTGTCGTCGCCTTCACCGCCTGGGCCTTCTCGCTCGGTCCGCTGCCGCTGGCGCAGACGCGGCAGGTCTCCACCACGATCGTCGACCGAAACGGCAAGCTGTTGCGCGCGTATGCCATGGCCGACGGCCGCTGGCGGCTGCCGGTCGACGCGAAAACCAGCGTCGATCCCGGTTACCTAAAGCTGTTGCTCGCTTATGAAGACCGGCGCTTCCGTATCCATGCCGGTGTCGATCCGCTCGCTTTGGGACGCGCCGCGTTCCAGCTGGTCACACGTGGCCACATTGTCTCCGGCGGTTCGACCATCAGCATGCAACTGGCGCGGCTGCTCGAGCCGCGGCGGGAGCGATCGGTTTACGCCAAGCTGCGCCAGATGGTCCGCGCCATCGAACTCGAGCGTCGACTGACAAAGGACCAGATTCTCGATCTCTACCTGACAATGGCGCCCTATGGCGGCAATCTCGAGGGCATCCGCGCCGCCTCGATCGCCTATCTCGGCAAGGAGCCGAAGCGGTTGTCGCTGGCGGAATCGGCGCTGCTGGTGGCGCTGCCGCAGTCGCCGGAAACCCGCAGGCTCGATCGCCATCCCGACGCCGCGCGCGCGGCGCGCAACCGCGTACTCGATCGCATGGTCGAAGAGCATGAGGTGTCGCCGGAAGACGCGGCGCAGGCCAAGGCGGCGCCGGTGCCGCGGCTGCGCAAGCCGATGCCGATCCTCGCGCCGCATTCGGCCGATGCCGCCATGGCCACCGTCAAGGACGCTGACGTCATCAGGCTGACACTGGATGCGGGCCTGCAGAAGGTCCTGGAAGGGCTGGCGCGCGACCGCGCCCACGCTTTGGGTCCGAATGTTTCCGTCGGCATTCTCGCCGTCGACAATGCCAGCGGCGAGGTGCTGGCGCGGGTCGGCTCACCGGACTATTTCGACGACAGGCGGGCAGGGCAGGTCGACATGACCCGCGCGATACGCTCGCCGGGATCGACGCTGAAACCGTTCATCTATGGCCTCGCCTTCGAGGACGGTTTTGTCCACCCGGAAAGCCTGATCGACGACCGGCCGATCCGCTTCGGCTCCTACGCGCCTGAAAATTTCGATATGACCTTTCAGGGCACCGTTCCCGTGCGCAAGGCGCTGCAGCTCTCGCTCAACGTGCCGGCGATCGCTTTGCTCGACCGCGTCGGCGCCAGCCGCCTGACGTCGCGCCTCAAGCAGGCTGGCACCAGCCTGGTGCTGCCGAAGGACGAGGCGCCGGGGCTCGCGATGGGGCTCGGCGGCGTCGGCGTCACGCTGCAGGATCTCGTACAGCTCTATTGCGGACTGGCCCGGCTCGGCAACACGACGCCGCTGCGCGAAATCGCCGGTGAAGACAAACGCGAATCCCTGCGGTTGATGGACCAGGTCGCGGCCTGGCAGGTCGGCAACGTCCTGATCGGCTCGCCGCCGCCGGAAAACGCCCCGCACAACCGGATCGCGTTCAAGACCGGCACCAGCTACGGCTATCGCGACGCCTGGTCGGTCGGTTTCGACGGCCGCATGACCATCGGGGTCTGGGTCGGCCGTCCCGACGGCGCGCCGATGCCCGGCCTGGTCGGCCGCGCCGTGGCGGCGCCGATCCTGTTCGATGCCTTCGCCCGTACCGGCAAACTGCCGGTTCCGCTGCCGAAGCCGCCCAAGGGGACGCTGGTGGCCAGCAATGCCAGGCTCCCGCTGCCGCTGCGCCGGTTCCGCCCCGTGGGGGAACTGCTCCGGACCGGCGGCGAGCAGGCCCCCCATATCCAGTTTCCCCTGAACGGCTCTCGGATCGAAATCGCCGGTTCCGGGGTGGAAGGCTCTGCGATGCCGGTCAAGGTCGCCGGCGGGGTCCTTCCCATGACTATGCTGGTGAATGGTGTTTCGGTGGGGGAAATCGACGGCCGGCGGCAGCGCCTGGTCGATTCACCGGGCCCGGGCTTTGCCAGATTGACTGTCATCGACGCCACGGGCGCGGCGGACACAGTTGTGATCAGAGTTCAATAAGGGGTCGCTAAGCGGTTGTCGGGATGGTGGTTTCGGCGTATGCGGGAACCAATGGTCGACACCTATGCCCGCCCCCGATTTGGAGAGCCGCGCGAGCCGAAAAACCGGGTAAATCCGGGTAGCAGGTTTGTCGGCGCGATCGATTTTGTCTCGGGCAGCCACCTCCGCGCCGTGGCTTTCCTCGTTCTGTGCGGCCTCCTGCTGTTTCTGCCCGGATTTTTCAACATCCCGCCGATCGACCGCGACGAGGCGCGGTTCGCGCAGGCGACCAAGCAAATGGTCGAGACCGGCGATTTCGTCGACATCCGTTTCCAGGATGAAGTGCGCTACAAGAAGCCGGTCGGAATCTATTGGCTGCAGGCGGCAAGCGTCGAGGCCGCTTCCGCGCTCGGCCTGCCGCGTGCGCAGGTCCGCATCTGGCTCTATCGCGTACCCTCGCTGATCGGCGCGATCGGCGCGGTGCTGTTGACCTATTGGACCGCGCTGGCCTTCGTGACCCGTCGGGGAGCCGTCTTCGCCGGCCTTATCATGGCGAGTTCAGTGCTGCTCGGCGTCGAGGCGCGGCTCGCCAAGACCGACGCCATGCTGCTGCTCACGGTGGTCGCGGCGATGGGTGCGCTGGCCCGGGTCTATCTGTCCTGGCAGCGCGGCGAGGATCCCGAGCGTCCGCCGTGGTCGTGGCCGCTGATCTTCTGGACCGCATTGGCCGGCGGCATCCTGCTCAAGGGGCCGCTGATCCTGATGTTCGTCGCGCTTGCCATCGTTACGCTGGCGATCCTCGACCGGTCGGCCGCGTGGCTGTGGCGGCTGCGCCCCGTGTGCGGCCTGATGTGGATGCTGGTCCTGGTGCTGCCCTGGTTCATCGCGATCTTCTGGCGCGCCGGGGATGCCTTCTTCACGGATTCGATCGGCGGCGACATGCTGAGCAAGCTTGCCGCGCAGGAATCCCACGGCGCACCGCCCGGCGTTTATCTGCTGCTGTTCTGGGTGACGTTCTGGCCGGGCGCGCCGCTCGCGGGTATGGCGGCGCCGGCGATCTGGCGGGCGCGGCGCGAGCCCGGCGCGCAGTTTCTGCTGGCGTGGCTGGTCCCGTCCTGGATCGTGTTCGAACTGGTGCTGACGAAGCTGCCGCATTACGTGCTGCCGCTCTATCCGGCGATCGCGATCCTCACCGTCGGCGCGCTGGAGCGGCGGGTGCTGTCGCGGTCGTGGCTCCGCCGCGGCGCCGCCTGGTGGTTCGCGATACCGGCGGCTACCTCGGTTATCGCGGTCGTCGGCGCCATCACGCTGACGCGCCAGCCGGTGTTTCTGGCGTGGCCGTTCGTGGCGGCGGCGATGATTTTCGGGCTGTTCGCGTGGTGGCTCTACGACGATAACCGCGCCGAGCGCTCGCTGTTGAACGCCGTGGTCGCGGCAATGTTTCTGGCCTTTGCCGTGTACGGCGTCGTGGTGCCGGCGCTGACGCCGGTGTTTCCGAGCGCGGAGATCGCGCATGCGCTGCGCAACGTGGTCTGCGTCGGGCCGAAAGCGGCGGCGGCGGGTTTTCATGAGCCGAGCCTGGTGTTCATGACAGGCACCGAGACGGCGCTGACGGACGGATCGGGTGCTGCGGATTTCCTGGGCCAGGGCAGCTGCCGCTTTGCGCTGGTGGAGCAGCGCTCGGAACGCGCCTTTGCCGCGCGCGCCGAAGCCATCGGCCTGCGCTACAACGTCGCCACCCGCATCGACGGCTACAACATCTCGCAAGGGCGCGCGATCTCGATCGCGATCTTCCGTTCCGAAGGCACGGAGTAAGATGTCCGTTCCGGCCGAAATCGGCCGTCCCCTTAGCTATTTGGCCGGCCTGTTCGCGCTGGTGCGGATGTCGCTTTGGCAGATCGTGCGCCCGCCGTCCCATTCGCGGCGTGCCGAGGCGGCACGCAGATTGGCGCGGCATAGCCTTCTGATCACGGCGATGACAAGCGCTGCGATCATCGCGCTGATGGTTTGGCTCGATGCGGGGGAGATCGTCCTGATGCCGGCGCGCGGCACGCCGAGCCTTTGGCCCGTTCGCATTCTGACCGATTTCGGCAAGGACGCCTATGTGCTGTCGATTTTGGCCGTGATGATGCTGGTGGTTGGATTTGTCGCCGCAGCCTTGCGGGGAACCTCGCGCGCGCAATGGCTCGGCTTCGGGCTGCGGCTCCAGTTTGTGTTTTTCGCGGTGCTGGTGCCATTGATTGCCGGCGAATTGATAAAATGGGTGGTCGGACGCGGCCGGCCGTTCGTGGGAGGCCACGCCAACCCCTTCAACTTCGCGCCCTTTGCCGGAACCGAGGCCTATGCGAGCTTTCCATCGGCGCATGCCATCACGGCCTTTGCGCTGGCTTTCGCGGTGTCCGCGCTGTGGCCGCGCGCGCGGGCGGCGATGATCGTCTATGCGCTCCTGATCGCCGCCAGCCGCCTGGTGCTGCTCGCCCATCATCCCAGCGACGTGGTCGCGGGCGGCTTGATCGGCGTGGTCGGCGCCATGGCCGTGCGGTACTGGTTCGCCGCGCGCCGCCTCGGCTTCGCGATCCGTCGCGATGGCCGAATTGTGCCGCTTCGGAGCGTTTTCGGGCATCGCAAAAGGGTTGCCCGGGGCGCCTCGGCCCCATAAGAAGCGGACGCTAAACCCGCCGGGCGGCAAGCGTCGCCGGTGGACGGCCCACTCCAACGGCGAGCGTTGATTTGCCTCTTTCTGACACAGCCGCGGTGGCCGTTTCCATCGTCGTCCCCGTGCGCAACGAGGCCGAGAACATCAGCCCGCTGATTGCCGAAATCGCCGCCGCCCTCGACGGCCGCTGGGCCTATGAAATCATCTACGTCAATGACGGCTCGACGGATGCGACCGCCGCGCGCCTTGCGGCCGAGATGAAAAGCCGCGGCAATCTGCGCCAGATCCGTCACGCGGCCTCAGGCGGCCAGTCGGCGGCGGTGCGGAGCGGCGTGCGGGCCGCGCGCGGCGCCATCGTGGCGACGCTTGACGGCGACGGCCAGAACGATCCGGCGTTCCTGCCGGACCTGATTACGGCGATCGACGATGGCGGAGAGCGCGTCGGTCTTGCCGCCGGCCAGAGGGTCGGCCGCAAGGATACCGGCTTCAAGAAGGTCCAGTCGCGCATCGCCAACGGCGTGCGAAACGCCATCCTGCGCGACGGCACCCGCGACACCGGCTGCGGCCTGAAGGCGTTCCGGCGCGAGGTGTTTTTGATGATGCCTTATTTCGACGGGCTGCATCGCTTCCTGCCGGCGCTGGTGCGCCGCGAGGGCTACGAGATCGCCTATGTCGACGTGATTGACCGGCCGCGCCGTTCCGGCGTGTCAAACTACGGTTTCTTCGACCGGCTATGGATCGGAATCATGGATCTCGCCGGCGTATGGTGGCTGATCCGCCGCAAGAAGCCGACACCTGTTGCGACCGAGGTGACCTCATGACCGAACTGTTCAGCAACCTCGGCAGCTACCTGCACGATGTCTTCATCATCAAATTCGACGCCTGGGTGATTCTGGGATTCCTGGCGCAGGGACTGTTCACCATGCGCTTCGTGGTGCAGTGGATTGCGTCCGAACGCGCGCGGCGCAGCGTGATGCCGGTGGCGTTCTGGTTCTTCTCGATCGGCGGCGGCGTATTGCTGCTGGTCTATGCGCTGTATCGCAGGGATCCCGTCTTCATCGCCGGCCAGGCGCTGGGGCTCTTGGTTTACACCCGCAACCTTTACTTCATCATCGTCAACGGACGGCAGGCCTCCGCCAGCGACTGATGTCGGCTATCGCGGCTGCGGCTGCGCGATCGCCTGCATGGCCGCCTCGTTTTCGGCCCTGCGGTGCGCCGGCAATTCGCCGGCGGCGTCGAGCACGGGATAGGCCACCGAGCAGATGTGCGAATGGATCCGGCGCAAGTCGCGCAGCACGTCGAGGTGCAGCGAGGTGGTCTCGATCGTTTCGGGCCGGCCCTCACGCAGCCGGTCGAGATGCCGTTCGGTGGCGGCAAGCTCGGTATTGCGCAATGCCGTCTTCTCGGCCAGCAGCTTTCGCGCCTCGTTGACATCGCCGGACATGAAGACGCCGAACGCGATCCGCAGCGAATCCATCGTGCGCTTGTGGAACGCCGACAGTTCTTCGGCGCCTTCCGGCGAAAACTGGAACCGGCGCTTTATCTTCTTGGTCGCGAGTTCGCTCAGATTCTTGTCGATGATGTCGCCGATGTGCTCGAGGTTGATGGCGAAGGAAACGATCTCCATCGCCCGCTGCCCTTCGCGCTCGTCGAGGCTGCCGCGCGTGAGTTTGGTGACGTAGAGCTTGATCGCCTCGTCGAGGCCGTCGACCGCGTTGTCCATCCGCGACACCTGATCGACCAGGGCGCGGTCGTTGGTCATCATCGCCGCCATCACCTTGCGCAGCATGATCTCGACGTGATCGCCCATATGCAGGGTTTCGCGCGCGGCGTCGGCCAAAGCGAGGGAAGGGGTTTCGAGCGCGCTCTCGTCGAGATAGCGCGGCCGCGACAGATCGGTCTCCTGGACCCGGTCCGGAAGCAGCCTGCGGAGCAGCGCCGCCAGACCGTCGAGCAGGCCGATGAAGATGACCGCGGTCGCGACGTTGAACGCGATGTGAAACATGGCCGTGAGCTTGGCGAGGTCCGGCTGCCACGCCAGCAGCAGTTCGGTGATCGGGCGCAGGAACGGCGCGACCAGCAGCACGCCGGCCAGCCGGTTGATGAGATTGCCGAGCGGAAGCCGGTAACTTGCGGGGTTGTCGCGGCGCGCGCCCTCGAACAGCGGGTTGATTGCGCTGCCGAGATTGGCGCCCAGCACGAGCGCCAGCGCCGCCGCCGGCGAGATGAACTGCGCATAGGCCAGCGACATCACCAGCAGCACGCTGGCCACGCTCGAATGCACCACCCAGGTGACGACCGCGCCGATGACGATGCAGAGCACGGGATCGCCGGTGATGGCGTTCATGAACACGCGCACGCCGGGTACGTTCTCGGCCGGCGCCAGCGTATCGAGCAGAATGTGCAGCGCCAGCAGCATCAGGCCGAGCCCGATCGAGACCCGGCCGATATCCTTGATGCGCGAGCGCGGGCCGCTGCGGAACGCGACCAGCCCCAGAATGAAGAGCACGGGCGCGGCGGCGGCGATGTTGAACGACAGCACCTGCACGATCAGCGTGGTTCCGACATTGGCGCCAAGCATGATCGCCAGCGCCGGCACCAGACCGACCAGCCCTTCCGCGGTGAAGGAACTCGTGATCAGGGCGGTCGCGGTGCTGCTCTGGAGCAGCGCCGTCAGGCCGATGCCTGCGGCGAAGGCCGTGAAGCGATTGCTCAGGGCCTTGCCCAGCAACCGGCGAAGATCGGGCCCGAACGCACGCAGAACGCCGCTATGGACCATGTGCAGGCCCCACAGCAAGAGCGCCACGCCGCCCATCAGGTCGAGAAGAACCAGGCTTCCCATGATCATCCGCTCTTCGAATTCGGGTCGAAAGTTCAGGCTATCGGCAAATGACGGGGGATCAACCCTTTATTTCTCGCCAGCTGTGCGAAAATGCGGCGGCTGCGTGACGCCTGATTCTCCGGTCTTCCGGTTGAACCCTGCTGATTGTATTGGCGACCAACGGTTTCCGCGCTCGCAGGCCGTCAGCGCGTTTGGGAAGAATGACACATGAGATTTCCGCTCCGCCCGTTTATCGTCGCCTTGACCTGCATCACGGGTCTCGGTCTTGCAGTTCAGCCGAGCGAGGCCCAGACGCGCAAACCTTCGGCGAAAGAAATCGCCACGATCCGTGATTGCGCGACGAAGTACGTCGACAATCTGGACGATGGCGAGCGGCAATGCCTGTTCAAGCTCGTCGCCGATCCCTGCATGGGCAAGCCGGAGGAAGCCCAGAAAGCGGTGGTGGTCGAGTGCTATCTCGTCGAGAATTCGATCTGGGACGCGCTGCTCAACGAGAATTACAAAAGCCTGCTCGAGACGCTCGATGACCAGCAGACCGGCAAGGCGCGCGCCATGCAGCGCGCCTGGACGGCCTATCGCGACACGACCTGCCAGTTCTATGACGACAAGATCCAGGGATCGATGTCGATCACCATGCATGCCGCCTGCGTGACGCGCGAGTCGGCGCGGCGGGCGATGCTGCTCAAATTCTTCGGTCAATTATAGACGCGCGCTGCGAAGCGAACGAGACCGAGGCATGTGCCGCACGAGGGGCCGCATGCGCGGTCGGCGGTTTCGATGCCGGTGAAAAACCGAAGTGCCTTCAGGGTTACCGGCGCCGGCGGCGCAGCAGCCGCACGGGGTAGCAGGAATCCGATTTTCGGGCGTTTTAGGGTGATTCCCGGCATTTCCCGCGGCAATTCGGGACAGGCCGGAGAAGCTCGGTAAAAGGAATTCAAACAGAACAGATACATTGCAAGCGGTCTCGCTAGGCAATTTCCAACGAGTCTTCGGTAAAAAGAGCCAGAGGGATGCCGGATCACCGGTGCAGAGCAAGGCGAAGGATCGACATGTTGATGAACCGTCGTAGCAGCGAACGTCATCTGTGCAGGCGGCTCGCGAAGATCCAACTTGGAGGGTCGCTGCCGCGCGACTGCACGATCACGGACATATCGGACGGCGGCGTGAAGGTGGTCGCCGAATTCATCGACATTCCCTCGGAGTTCACCATCATTCTGTCCGAAGGCCGCCCGCGCCAATGCAAGCTGGCCTGGCGCATCGGCTGTGAATTCGGCGCGCAATTCGTCGATTAGATCGAAAGGCCCTTGCAGGGCATCGAGGCCGGCTGAGCTTCCTGGCCGGCCGCAACGGAACCGGCACCGGCGAATTCGTTCGGGCCGCCCGTGACCGCAACCGGGGAGAGCGTCCGGTTAACGGGAATTTAGGGTTAACCTGTGCATTTGTGGCCGGTCGCCGACCACAGGTCAAAGTAAATGCTCCGGCAGTCGCTCCA
>JBAUUA010000289.1:0-8935 GCA_049582465.1 Bradyrhizobium sp.
GGTGAAGCGCAACACATATATTATTGTTCCGAGCTGACCGGCTTCGGTGTCCGGGTCGGTGCCCGCCAAAAGACCTTCGTCCTATGGCGGCGGGTCGACGGCAAGCCCCGCCTGATCAAGCTTGGCCGGGTCGGCGAGATCACCCTGCAAAAGGCCCGGCAGGATGCGCAGCAGCTCATCGGCGAAATGGTCGGCGGCAGCGACCCGGTCAAGCGCAAGAGAGATGAGACCGGCGACGGGATCACCCTGCGCCAAGCTTGGGAACTTCATAAGGAGGCGATGAAGGCAAAGGGCAATTCGCAAGCCACGTTCGATGACTATCAATTCAAGATCGATTGCCACATGCCGGATTGGCTCGACCGGCCCATGGTCGAGATCACCCGGCAGGCCGCAAGGCAGCGCCATCAGAAGGTGGGCGCGACCAGCCCCTACATGGCGAACGGAACCATGCGGGTCCTACGCGCGATCTGGCGGCGGGCACGGCGGGAGCATCCCGAGCTGCCGGAGTCGCCGACCGCCAACGTCGACTTCTTCCCGGAGCAGGGCCGCACCGCTGTCATCACTAATTGGCCAGCATGGTGGGAAGGCATCCAGCAGATCGCCAGCCCGGTGCGCCGGGACTTTTACATCTGGCTCGCTTTCTCGGGATGCCGGGCAGGGGAGACCATGAGCATGGCGGTCAAGGACATCGACCTCAAGCATGGGATCGTCCGCTATCCGATCACCAAGACCACAGCGTTCGAAATGCCGATCTCGAAGTTCATGGTCGACCTGCTTCGCGACCGCATCGCTGGCAACGCCGAGGAGTTCGGCGCGGATTGCCCATGGGTGTTCCCGAGCATCACGGCGGCGAGCGGACACCTTGAGGAGGAGAAGCTGACGGCGGCCGAGCCGAAATTGTTCAAGCAACATTGGTCGCCGCATACCTTGCGGCATTCGTGGATCACCATCAGCGATCAAAAGGTGAAGATTTCCGACGCGCATCAGCGGGCGCTGACCAACCATAAGCCACGGCGCACCAAGAGCAACGACGCGCACGCCGGATATATCCATCCCGATCTCGACGACCTTCGTGGGAGTCAGCAGAAGATGACGGATTATTTGCTGGCGCAGATCAAGCCGAAGCCGGGTAAGGGCAAGAAGCGCGGCGACAACGTGGTCGACTTCAAAAAGAAGCGCGCCGCCTAAATATTTTCCGCCAAAAATACAACCGCACAATACGCGCGGACCGATTCAAAAGGTCCGCGCCGTATAAGGCTTAGAGCAATTTACAAGTGCTGCTTGTAAAATAGAGCGCCCAAGCATCTACAATTTCCATTCTACTTGACGGCTTTCAAGTAGCAGTATGATCTCTATGGGGCGAGGTGACGGCTGTTGCCGTCCAGTAGTGAGTAACCTGCGCCCGAGCGTGTTCTATAGGGATGCGCCCCCGCGCCTCAACATCGAGGTGCCGTTCCCATGAAGCCCGACAAGCCCGAAACACAAATCCCTGCCGACGAATATTACGACACGCCGCAGGCCGCCAAGTACATTCACATGAGCACCAAATTTCTCGAAGCTGCTCGCCATAAAGCTGACGGCTCCGGTCCTGATTACACCAAGCTTGGCCGCGCGGTGCGCTATAGCCGCATACACCATCTCGATCCGTTCATGCTCAAGCGCACGCATCGTGCTGATGCACCGCCCAAGCCGAACGGCGAAGGTCGCCCGCGCAAGAAGCGCGCCGCTCCTGCGGTCGATGCGGTGTAGGGAGGACGACATGTTTCAAGAGGTGACAATCATCCCACCGGGCGATGTCGCTGTCTATGATCCTGAGAAGGGGTTGCAGACTGTCGCCGTCGCCGAGGCTGCCGAGAAGCACTGGCGTCGCCCAAAAAACAGCGACAAGCTTTTCGAGGCGATCAAGCTCAAGCTCACCGAGCAAGCGAAGTATGTCGTCTGGCGCGACAGCATGGTGGTGCCGTCGCGGAAGCGCGGCGGCACAGGCGCAAATCAACATGGGAAAGCAGCTCGGGTCGCTGTGCGTAGACCCGACCTCCCCGACGACGATCCCGGCAAGCGCGTCGCCGAGCGTTGGCGCAAGCGTCTCTGTCAAACTCTTGACGGCAAGACACTCATCGACGGCGAGAAGATCACCAAGGAAGCAAGCCGCGTCCGCACCATCATCGACGAGGGCAAACTGTCGCGCGCCTTGGATGAGGTCCATCTTCGTTGCGTGCGTGCCAACGAATTCGAATCGACAGGCACTGAGCGCGGCACAGGCGGGACCGGGGAATTCCTGCGGTACACACCTGCGGCCCATGTCGAGGCCGCGCGCGCGGTCCTTGGCACCATCGATCTTGATCCGGCGAGCGATGCACAGGCACAGCAGGTGGTGAAGGCCGAGCAATACTTCACGGCAGAAGATGATGGGCTCAAACGCTTGTGGCTCGGCAACATCTTTGTCAACCCGCCGTACCATCGCGATCTGCTGCCCGCCTTCGTCGACAAACTCATCGAGGAAGTGAGAGCCTGCCGGGTTAAACAGGCGATCATGCTGACGAATAATTGCACGGATACCGAATGGTTTCGAAAGTCGGCAGCAGCAGCAAATGCAATCTGCTTCACGAACGGTCGGCTTGCATTTTGGACACCGAGCGGCAGTGAGGTCGCGCCAACGCAAGGGCAGGCGTTTTTCTACTTCGGCCCAGACGTGAAGAGTTTTGCGGAGGTGTTTCGCGAGATCGGCTTTGGCGTGACGGCAGTCTGGAATTACGCCTAAACACGAAAGGATCGCGCAGTGTTTTTTCAAGTGAGGATTTCGGGCGTATCGCCGCGCTTGAATTCGACAATGCAGGTGCGATGATCAACATGGAAGCGCCGCCTCGGGAGCAACACCGAAGCGGCGCTAATAGGGACGACACCACCGCAAAGAGGTTACCGTCATGAACACACCTACGCTCACGCCGCCCGCTACACAAGGGCAATCAGCACCACGACGCTATCGACCGTGGCGAATTCACCGCCCGATTGCGCCGCTGACAATTCCCGCGCCGCCGACAGCCGCGCAGCTCGCCACACAATTTAACATTCGGATCGAGCGCGCCATTTGCGCGATTGCACGGTCAGGCACCAATACGCGCGCAGCCTGTCGCTCTGTCGGCCTCATCGGATCGGAGGCCGAGCGTATCGTCCGCAGGCTCTGCGACGACCGGGCCATCCCGAGGAAGCGTTACTTCGGTGGCCCCTATCGATTGCTCGCATCGCCCGATTGCTATGTCTCGACCATCGCGCGCGAGCGGCGGCGGGTGCGCGAAGAGACAGCGGAGCGTGTCGGCCAGTGGCGGAAGGAGAATGCCGAGCGGCAGCGCGAGCTTTCGAAGGTCGCGCAAGCAATACAGAACTATGACATCGAGCGCGGACCTTGCGCGCTTTGCGGCAGCGCGAAGCATGTTGTCGCCGGGCCGGTGACACTGGCACCGAAACTTCGCGTCGAGTGGCGATGCAGGAAATGCAGCAATGCGGCCCGGCGGATGAGGGTTTAATTTTTCTGACGACGCAATCGGGTTAGGTCCGTCTAAAGCGGAAACCGATTGGACCAAGCAAGAGCCAAGCCCGTCTATTCGGGGGCGGGTCCGCGAGCCTAGTCAGGGTTGATGCGGGAAGCCTAGTCGGAGGAAGGGGAATGACTTGCCGGTCGTCCCCCTTCCGAACCGAAGCAGGCGCGTCATCAGGACGTAGCCTACAGGAGCGGGATAACCTTCGCAGGAAACCCGCAAGATGAGATCGAGCTGATGGACCAGCCGATCTCAATATCTGCGCCAACAAAGCGCGCGTAAAAGCCGACAGCATGACCCCGGCTTTCTGGCAGACCAGTTGCGTCGGTCCATCTGTGTCCTAAGACGACGTTCAATCGTTTTCAAACAGATTTTCGCCGCCGGGCGAAGCTGTGTCTCGACCATCCCGGCTTGCAACAGGGCCGAGGTGGTTGGCCTTTACCTCTCGATCCGCAAGCGAGGTCCAAGCGAAGCGGCCTTGGATATGTTCGGCTGTTGCAGCGATCATCGCTACCGATGCACCCATCTCGATAGAATGTTTGTGCTGCTGCGCGCGCGAAGCAAATCTCATCTGTTGAGAGACTCTTATGCTTAAGCGCACATCGACGAAATCAGCCCGGTGTGCGGCGTTTTTCAAGTTTCGGGGAAGGTGTTACAGGGTAAATCGAGACCGTAACGTTTAAAGGTGCAAGATGACCGATGGGCCGCCGCTCGAATGGGTCGCTTACGAGGAGGCCAGCCACGCCGTTGCTTTGTGGGCGCTAAAGTATGGCAAGAAAATCAAGCTCGCCACCATCGAGCCGCGTCGCGGTAGTTGGGGCAGCGTTGAACGTCGAAAGATCATGCGCAAGGGCGACGCGGAATACAACGCGTCGCCTGCAGCGATGGCACGGATCGAATCCGAAATTATCGTTCATCTCGCGGGCCAATATGGGCCAAACCGTATTGCGCCGGAACGGCGAGAAAATCATGACACACCGGATTATGATCTCGTCAATGAGGTGATCTTTCATCGCCTGTATCCGAGCCTGCACGATCACGACTTAACGGGGCGTCGGTATCTTTCATATATGGAAGCGCGCGCAGAGCGGCTTGTATGGCAATACTGGAAGGAGATCGAAGCGGTAGCGATGGCGCTGCTGGAGCACGAGACCTTGACCGGCGATCAGATCCTCGCCGTGATCCACGAAGTGAATGGCCTGCCGTCGTTCTCAGCCTAAACACACCTGCGCGTTGGGAGGCAGTTTTGGGCGAGGACGCGGGCGGAAGCCCCTTTAGATAAGTTTGTTAACGGCGCGCTGGCTTGAATGGCGTCGGACACTGTGAACACCGGGGAATATCAAGACCCCGCCAAAGTTTAGACAGTTTGCAAACTGCGCGGTTGCGGCAATCGGCTCCGTCATGTCCGGCGAGTTTATATTTCGTGAGTTGAACTTGCCGGTGGTTGGATCATGCTGCGCTTGTCGGTCGGCGTAAGCAATAAGCGTTTCGGCGGATCGAAGCATCTCGACGTGACGAACGTCAACTAGCGAGCCGTCAGGGGCAACCTTGGCGGCTCACTTGCGTCTCCCGTCGAAGAGCGACACAATTTCGGCGAACCCCTTCCTCGGAGTCTTCGCAAATCTGACAAAGTTGCGATCAGACTTGCGTTATTGGCGACATTTGAGTCGCGTTACGCGAAGTGTATTTCAATGTTCGACCACGAAAGCATCACCATTCATGCCACCCAAATCGATGGGCAAAGCTACCCCGACGACTATACGGTCATCTGGCGGGGGTTACCGATTGGTCGGATCAGAAAGAACCCCGGTCTTCCTGATTATGTGGACCAATGGTCGTGGGGCTGCAACGTGTACGGCCAGCCGTCAGTCACGGGGGACAGCGGACAGGGCAGCGATCTTGAGGACTGTAAGGTCAAGTTTAAAGGCGCTTGGGCGCGGGTTCGGTCGCGGCTCTCCGGCGCTGACCTCGCAGCGGCGCGCGAGGAGCACAAGCAGAACAGAATTAGAAATCAAGAACGCAATTCCGCCCTTGGGACCGGAGGCTGGATTGGCGGCCGCCGCCTCGCTGACTCTTTGCGTTTTGCGACTGAGTCGAAGCTGATCCGAAAGTCTGGCGCGGTACGGCAAACACATTCGTCTTCATGAATCTTGCCAGCTAGTTCAACGTCAAGCGTGCCGGAACGAGGCGCGCGCTTGCCGTCGACGCTCACCATGCCCATGTCATCGTCGGCGCAACATGCATCAGCGTGCAGCAAGGCGGCAAAGGATCGCCCTACGATGTTTTCTTTGGGTCCCTGTTGGCGAGATGGCAGCACCGGTGTCGCTCGACCTCGGAGGGTGGCCACATATGAGCACAACCAAAGGTCCTGTTGAGGCTAGAAAGGGCTTTTCATCATGGCATCAGCGGCAACAGCAGCTCGGCACATTTGCCTCTCGGCAAGCAGGTTCCGCGATTTGGTTTCTGCGGGCGTTTTCGAGCGGCAACCGTCCGGCAAGTATGATCTGACGGTGATTAGAGAGCGCTACTGCCGTCACATGCAGCGTATCGCGGCCGGGCGCGGTGGCGACGGCGGCAAGGCGCTGTCCGAACGGCGCGGGCGATTGGCCGAGGCGCAGACGCGGGCGGTCGAGCTTAAGAATGAGCAGTTATTTGGCTCGCTTGTCTCATGGGAAAGCATCGCGGGACCGCTTGAGGAGATGTTCGCCGTGTTCCGCGAAACAGCGCTGGCGACGCCGGGCAAGGTCAGCGACCGCGTCGCCACGCACAACGAGCAAGATCGCGCGACGGTCTTTCAGATTCTTTACGATGAAATCTGCGATTTGCTCACGATTTTAGCAGAGCCAAGGTTCGTCGGCCCGCGCCAGACGAGCGTCGAGCAGAACCGTCTCGCCGAGATCGCCAAGGCCCACGCGCTGGACGAGCGACGCCGCCTCGCCGCAGAAGGTCTCCGGAAATCCGGAGAGATGTCCGGCCTTGCTGCCGCTTATGAACGCTGGCGCGAAGGCGGACCGTCTGGGGTCGCACATGAATGATCTCGCTCACGATATGCTCGATGGCTGACGCCAATGATGATCGCCGACCGCATCGAACCCGAGGCCGCTGATCTTCCGCTCGTCGATGCGCCGCAAGCCGCCGATCCGCTGCTTGCGGAATTGAACAGGGTGCGGCAGGAGAATAGCGAGCTTCGGAAGCGGCTCGCGGAAATCGAAACGCCAAAATGGGTCGCGCTCAAGCCCGCCGCGCATCGCGCGAATATCAAATATGAAAGCCTCCGGCGGATCGTCCGGCGCGGTTCGGTGATCGCCTGCCGCGACGCCGGAAGATTGTTTGTCGATGCCCGCTCGCTCGATGAATATATTTCGCGCACGCGCGAGAGGTGAGGTTTTCGGGCGGAATCGGTCGCACGACAGATTAGGTGCCGACGCGTATCGTGTTGGCGGCAACTCATCGAGGTCAAGCCATGGGATTGTTCAAACCACGCATCGACAAGCAGATCACCGACGCGATCACCTCGCGCGACCGGATCGCGAGCCGACTGACCGAGGCCGGGATCGGCATCGCCGATCTTAAGGCCGAAGCCGAAAGGGCTGCGCTTTCTGGCGCGGCCGACGATGTGTTGGACAAAGTCGAGGGCAAGATGCGCGCCCTCATCGACCGGTCGACAACGCTGCAGGCTGCACTGTCCGCATCCGAGACCTTGGTCGCCGACCTCACGCGCCAGCGCGATGAAGCAGCCGACCGAAAAGAGCGTGAGGAAGGTGCGGCCTCGCTCGAATTGATGGCGCGCGAGGCTGTCGAGGCCGGTGCTACACTCGCCGCCGCAGCCGACAGGTTGCAGCGGATCATGACCCGGGCTGCGCCTTGCGGCGCGATGGAGGCGAACGGCTTCATCAATTTCGCCGCAATGGCCAAGGTGGAAATTCCGGCAGGCTCCGATTTGATCGCACAGCTAGTGCGCACGTACCGGCAGGCCCTGCTCGATGGCCGAGTTTCCTCGCGACTGCCGGTGCCGCCCGAGGCATTCGTCGAGTCTCCGGCCCCGGAGCTGCCGTCGACGCAAACGGTTTTCACCTTGCGCGCGACGAAATGGCTCGGCGACGATGGAAAGCAGCAGCTCGCCCGGCAGTTTCAGGACATCGAATTGCCGCTGCGGCTTGTGGCGAAGGCGCTCAAGACCGGCGCGTGCGTCCCGCTCGGCGATGCGCGCCGCCGCGAATTGCACGGCACGCTATCGCGCGATGCGAGCGCCGACAGGGCGTTCGATCTCGACGCCGAGCCGGAGCCCTCGGAGCCGCCGCTTGGCGTATTCGGAGAGCCCGTCGTCTCCGAACCTCGCGTCCTGCGAATCGCGAGGTGACGAATGCAGACCCTTGCCGCAAATGAGGGCCAACGACAGGCGTCGGGCTGCACGCCCCATCAATGGGTCGCGCAGGCCCGGGCGCGGGCGCAGAGCGGGCCTTCGGCGGTTCGGGATATCGTTGCACGGATGCAGGCGCGCGAGCGGGTCGCGAACCGGCAGAGCGAATATGAATCCGGCGGCGTCGTTTTGATTCCTTTTGCGCCCTCGCCGGGATCGGACGCCGCAGGCGAGGGCGGCGTCCGATCATCTCTCGACCCGGCTTATCCTTGGGCCGCGCGTGTCGAGCCGACCGCGAGCAGAGACGCGTTCTCCTCATCTGCTTTCGGTCGGGATGCGTTTGGCAGAAGCGCTCTTCTGGTTTCGAGAATTGCGCATCATGAAGCCGCGCATGTCATTGTCGGCGCTGCAATGGGTTCGATCATCGAGCAATGCACGATCCTCCCGGACGACAAGTTTGGCGGCCAAACCATCCGTCGAGGGCCGGTGACAGAGCAATTCCCCGAAGCCGAGGCCGATGATGGCCCGATAAAGACGAGCGAGGAAATTGTGCAGATCGCCCGCACGCTGGCAGCGATGCCACCGCAGTTCGGACGATGCCGCGTCGCCGAAGCCGAGGCCGTCGTCAGGCTGCAGGTCAACGTCGTCGAGCTTGTTGCCGGAACGCAAGCCGAGGTGATTTTCTTCCCGCATCTGCCGCCGCTCGATGCCCGGCACGATGAGGTCGAAGCCGCCGCGCTTGCCTCGGCGATCTGTTGCGCAACGCCCGACGCGACCGAAGCGCTGGTCCGCTACGCCAAGGCCGAGGCAGTCGGGCTGATTGAGCAAAATCGGGATATCATCACGGCGTTGGCCGATGCGCTCGTTTCGCGCAAGACGTTGTACGCCGACGACATCTCGGCAATCATCGAGGATGCGGTCGCGGCCAGATCGCAGAGCGCCTGTCGCGGCAGCGCGGCCCGCTGAGCGCGGTCCGGCTCACCGCCATCGTGCGGCAAGCTGTCGCTGGAAACGCACAGGCAGCCCTCGCGCGGCTGTG
>JBAUUA010000290.1:0-4046 GCA_049582465.1 Bradyrhizobium sp.
TGATGGGCCGCCTGCCGTTGCGCGAGGCGACGCTCGCGGGCCTGTCCGGAGCCTACGGCAATATCGGTTATATGGGTCCCGGTCTGGCGCTGGCCGTACTCGGCTCCAGGGCTGCGGCGCCCACCGCGCTGATCTTCTGCTGCGACAGCATTTTCCTGTTTACGATCGTGCCGCTGCTGATCGCGCTCACCGACAGCAAGCATCCATCGCTGTGGCACACGCTCGGCGTCGTGGTGCGCCAGATCGTGCTCAATCCGCTGATCATGTCGGCTTGCCTCGGGGCGCTTGCCGCAGCACTGCACCTTCATTTGCCGGTCGCGGTGGACAGGACGGTGTTGTTCCTGCAAAACGCCGCGGCACCGACGGCGCTGTTCGTCCTCGGCGTGACGGTGGCGTTGCGCCCGTTCGGCCGGGTGCCCTGGGAGGTGCCCGGCGTCATCGCCATCAAACTCCTGATCCATCCGCTTGTCGTGTTCGGATTGATGCTGCTCTTGGGACCGTTCGCGCAGCCCTGGGCGGCGACCGCCCTGTTGATGGCCTCGTTGCCGCCGGCGCTGAACGTGTTCGTGATCGCCCGGCAGAACGACAGCTGGATCGAGCCAGCCTCCGTCGCGGTGCTGATAGGTACCTTTGCCTCCGTCGTCACGCTCACCAGCGTGATGTGGGCGCTGCAGACCGGCCGGATCGTGTTCCCTTAAATCGCGCCTTCAGGCGAGGGGGCGCCTCAAGTGAAGATAACGCGCCAAAAATCAGCTAACCCGCCGCGTCGGCCGCCACGACGGCGCCAGCCCCTCGCGCATGGCGAGGCGCCGCAGCGGTCCGAACGAACCGATCAGATGCAGGCCGGCCGCGCGCAGCGACTGCATGGGCAGAAAATCGCTGAGCAACGAACGGTTGGCGATATCGATGGCGAAGGTGCGGCTCAGCACATCGGCGCGCCGCGTCGCATCGTAGCGTATCATCGCCTGCGGCGACCCGGGATCTTCGCCCGAGGTCATGGCCTCGCGCACGAGGTCGGCCAGATCGGCGGCGTCGCGCAGCCCCATGTTCAGCCCCTGCGCGCCGATCGGCGGGATCACATGCGCGGCCTCGCCAACCAGCGCGACACGGGCCTTCGCGAATTGCCTCGGCCGTTCGATCGCCAGCGGAAACACATGGCGCCCCGGTTCGACCTGGAGGCGTCCGAGAATCGAATGCGATTGTGTTTCGGCGGCTTGCGACAATTCATCGTCGGACAGCGATTTCAGCCGCTCGGCTTCCTTCGGCGCCGAGACCCAGACGATGCTGGAGCGGTCGCCGGGCAACGGCACGAATACACATGGCCCCTGCGGCGTGTGGAACTCGGTCGAGATATTTCGATGCGGCCGCGAATGGCTGACGTTGAATGTGAGCGCCGCCTGATTGAGTTCGCGGCGCGTAACCGCGATGCCGGCGGCCTCGCGGCAGAGCGATTGCCGGCCATCGGCGCCTACCACCAGCCGCGCGGAAATGAATTTTCCCTGGCCCGTGCGGATGGCCACCTCGGCGTCGCCGGGGCTGACCGTGTCGGCCTCATCGTCGAACCGCGTCAAAGCGGGAAGCTCGCCCGCGCGCTCTTCGAGCGCCGACATCAGCAGCCGGTTTTCGATGTTGTAGCCGAATTCGTCGAGGCCGATTTCGCTGGCCGAAAATCGCACCTCGGGGGCACGGATCAGCCGGCCGGTGTCGTCGACCAGGCGCATCGCCTGCAGCGCCGCCGCGTTGTCCTTGCAGCGCGGCCACACATCCAGCCCCTGCAGGAAGTCGACCGAACCGCCCAACAGCGCGGTGGTGCGATTGTCGGCGTAGGGCGCGCGGCGGGCGATCAGGGCCGTCTTCGCGCCCGTCTGCGCCAGAGCAATCGCGGCACTGAGTCCGGCAGGACCGCCGCCGACCACGGCGACGTCGTAGCTGGCTGATGTATCGTTCATACCCGAACAATTGACGTTCCCGGCGGCATTTTCAAGCCCGCATCGGCGCGACACGGTTCCAGCAGGCTTACGCGGCGGATCGCCGCAACCGCGAATGTGCAAATCGGCACGATTCCTGATAGTCCTGCCGGGCAAATGAACCAGATAAGCCGCCAGGATTCGTCCACGCCGCCACGAATGCGGGCCGCCGCATTTTCCGTGCATATCTTTACCGCGCTCGGCGCCGGCATTGCGTTGCTCGCGCTGCTCGAGGCCGTGCGCGAGCACTGGTCGGCGATGTTTGCCTGGCTGGGGGTGGCGCTGGTGATCGACGCCGTCGATGGCCCGATCGCCCGGCGGCTGGATGTCGTGCGGGTGCTGCCGAACTGGTCCGGCGACGTGCTGGACCTCGTGGTCGATTTTGTGACCTATGTCTTCGTGCCGGCCTATGCCATCACCGCCAGCGGGCTCTTGCTGCCGTTGGCGGCGCCGCTGCTCGGCATGGGTATTGCCGTGTCGGGCGCGCTTTATTTCGCTGACCGCCGCATGAAGGTCGCGGACAATCATTTTCGGGGTTTTCCCGGATTGTGGAATGCAGCGGCGTTCTATCTGTTCCTGCTGCACCTGCCGCCGGCACTATCGAGCCTCGGGATCGCCGTCCTGATTGTGCTGACCTTCGTTCCGTTCCACGTGCTTCACCCGATACGCGTCGTGCGTCTGCGTCCCATCACGCTCTCCCTGCTCGGCGCCTGGGCGGTGCTCGCCGTCGTCACGCTGGCCAGCGATTTCGACGTGGCTCTGCCCGTCACCGTCGGATTGTGCCTGATTGCTGCCTGGATGGTCGGAAGCGATGCCATGTTCCGGCTGGCGAAATCGTTTCACGCATGATCGAATTGTGGACCAGCCCCGAAGCCTGGGCCGCCCTGCTGACGCTAACGGCGCTGGAAATCGTTCTCGGTATCGACAACGTCATTTTCCTGTCGGTCATCGTCTCGCGCATACCCAAACGGCAGGCGAAGCGCGCGCGGCAGATTGGCCTCGCGCTGGCGCTGGTGTTTCGAATTGTGCTGCTCAGCCTGCTGGTGTGGCTGATCGGGCTGACGCAGGACATCCTCACGATAAAGGGCATAGGCTTTTCCTGGCGCGACCTCATCCTGATCGGCGGCGGACTGTTCCTGATCGCCAAGGCCACCCACGAAATTCACGGCGAGGTGGAAGCCCGCGACGGAGAGAACGATGGCGCGGCGGGGGGCGGCAGTGCGTTTTTCTGGATCATCGTCCAGATCGTGGTCATCGACGTGGTGTTCTCGCTGGATTCCATCATCACCGCGATCGGCATGGCGCAAGACCTCGAGATCATGATCGCTGCCGTTATTATCGCTATTGTCGTTATGTATGTATCGGCTGGCCCGGTCGCGCGATTCGTGGCGGAGCATCCGACCACCAAAATGCTGGCGCTTGCATTCCTGGTGCTGATCGGCGTCGCGCTGGTGGCCGACGGATTCAAGTTTCATATCCCGCGCGGCTACATTTATTTCGCCATCGCGTTTTCGGTGGCGGTCGAGTTTTTCAACGTGCTGGCCAGGCGCAACCGGAAGAAGCCCGTCAACCAGTCGGGCCCGCGTTCGCGCGGCCATTGAGTTGACAAGGCTGCCCCGATGGCATTCGGTTGACGCCAATGAATTGCCCAGGGAGAACCTGAAATGACCAAGGCCGTGCGGGTGCACAGGGTGGGGGGGCCCGAAGCCCTGGTTTACGAGGCCGTGGACGTGCCCGCGCCGGGGCAGGGCGAGGTTCGCATCCGCCAGCATGCCGTCGGCCTGAACTTCATCGACGTGTATTTCCGCACCGGTCTCTACAAGGCGCCGGGACTGCCGTTCGTCGTCGGCAATGAAGCCGCGGGCGAGGTGCTGTCGGTCGGGCCGGGCGTGACGAATTTTCATCCGGGCGACCGCGTCGCCTATTATTCCAACCTCGGCGGCTACGCCAGCGAACGGAACGTCCCGGCGGACAAGCTCGTCAAACTGCCCGACCATATCACCTATGAGCAGGGCGCTGTGTTGATGCTCAAGGGGCTGACGGTCTGGTATCTGCTGCACAAGACCTTCAGGGTCGAGC
>JBAUUA010000291.1:0-4467 GCA_049582465.1 Bradyrhizobium sp.
GGGCTGACGGGAAGACGGCGGAAAAGCTCGGCTATCTCGGGCTCGGAATGATGGGATTTCCGATGACGCGGCGCCTCCTGAACGCCGGCCAAGACGTCACGGTCTGGAATCGCTCGCCCAGCAAGGCGACTGCCCTGGTTGCGTCCGGGGCCAAACCCGCCGGCACCCCCCGCGAAGCGGCCGCTGTGGCCAGCATCATCTTCATGTGCCTCACCGATGCGGTGGCCGTCGAAGAAGTGGTGTTCGGCGCCGATGGTCTGGCGACGACAGATGGCATGGGAAAGCTAGTAGTCGACTTCTCCTCGATTCACCCCGACGCGGCGCGCGCCATCGCGGCGCGGCTGAAGCTGGCGAACGGCATGGGATGGATCGATGCGCCAGTTTCCGGCGGCACCATGGGCGCTGAGGAAGGCACGCTGGCGGTGATGGCCGGCGGCGATGCCGCCGACATCGAGCGGGTGCGGCCCTATGTTCTGACGATGGCGCGACGGCTCACCCATATGGGTCCGACCGGCGCGGGCCAGACCACCAAGCTCTGCAACCAGGTCATCGTCGGCTGCGCCATGGCGGTGCTGGCGGAAGCGACCCGGCTTGCCGTGAACGCCGGCATCGACGCCAAGCGGCTGCCGGAAGCGCTGGCCGGCGGTTTTGCCGATTCCATTCCCTTGCAATTATTCGTGCCGCGCATGGTGCAGGGCATTCATTCGCCACCGCTTGGCCATATCGCCACGATGCTGAAGGATCTGGACACGGTGATCGACGTCGCCCGCAACACGTCGAGCCCGGTCCCGATGGCCGGCCTCGCCTCGCAGCTGTTCAGGCTGGCCAAGGCAGCACGCGGCGCGGATGCCGATGCGCTCGAAATCTACAAGCTGTCGGCCGTGCAGACCGAATAAGGCCGCCTGATCAGTCGAAACGGGAATTTCACTGCTCGACGATTTCCGATAGGGTTCCGATACACAGGGATATACGCCGATGTACCAGCCGGCAGGCGTCACGACATCACCAGAACTTCCTGTTCCCGCGCAAATGAAAGCCTGGGTTCTGGGTAGCCCGGATGAGCTGTTGCTGCGCGAAAAACCAACGCCTGTCCCTCGCCGCGCTGAAGTTCTGGTCCGCATCGACGCGGTGGCGATCTGCGCCACCGACCTCGAGATCATCCACGGCGGCTCGCCGGCCAGCATCGGCGGCGGCCTGCCCTTCAACAAGAACTTCACGCCCGGCCATGAATATATGGGCACCGTTGCAGCACTCGGACCCGACGTCGACGAGTTCAGGATCGGCGAACGCGTCAGCGTCGAAATCCACGCCGGCTGCGGGCAATGCAAGCGCTGCCGGCAGGGCATGTATACGTCATGCCTCAACTACGGGAAACCCGAGAAGGGTCACCGCGCCAACGGCTTTACCACCGACGGCGGTTTCGCCGAATACGCGGTCAATCACATCAACACGCTGGCGCAGGTGCCCGATACCATGAGCGATGCGGAAGCAACGCTGGTGGTCACCGCCGGCACGTCGATGTACGGCCTCACCGAACTCGGCGGGCTGGTCGCCGGTGAAAGCGTCGTCGTGATCGGTCCGGGCCCGATCGGGTTACTCGCGGTCGCGGTTGCCAAGGCGCTGGGCGCAAGTCCCGTCATCCTGACGGGAACGCGCAACCGGCGCCTTGCGATCGGCAGAGAGTTGGGCGCCGACCGTGTCATCAATATCGCGGAAGAGGATGCGGTCGATGTCGTCAAGGCGCTCACCGGCGGCATCGGAGCGGATTATGTGGTGGAGTGTGCCGGCACCGAGACCACCGTCAACCAGGCCATTCACATGGCCAATCGCGGCGGAAAGATCTGCCTCGCCGCCTTCCCGCACGATCCCGTCACCACGGATATCGCGCATCTCGTGAAGAATAATATCTACGTCTACGGCATTCGCGGCGAAGGCCGCAGCGCCACGCGCCGGGCCATGGCGCTGATGGCCGAAAAGCGCTTCGACGCCACGAAGATCCACACCCACACTTTTGCACTGGCCGATCTGCCCACCGCGCTTCGATACGCGCGCGACCGGGTCGAGGACGCCATCAAGGTCGTGGTCACCACCCGGCCGGAGAGTGCGCGGCGCAGCGTGGCTGCAGAATGAAGCAGCGCGGGGCCGGCCTGCCTCAATAGTGTGGGTCGTACATCTGCGACTGAACGAATGCCATCAGATCGTTCGGCTTGGCCGCGGTGGCGAGACCGCGCTTGTAGGCGACCTCGGCGACCGCCGCGGCGATGTGTGCCGAGACTTCGCGAATCCGCGGGAGCGCCGGATAGAGGCTGCCCTGTTCGATGTCATCCTTGTTGACGAGATAGGCCAGCGTGTGCGCGGCGGCCATGAACATCTCGTCGGTCACCAGCCTTGATCCGCTCGCGATCGCGCCAAGGCCGACGCCGGGGAAGATGTAGGAGTTGTTGCCCTGACGCGGCACGAAGGTCTTGCCGTCGAGTTTCACCGGATCGTAGGGGCTGCCGCAGGCGAACAGCGCGCGGCCTGCGGTATGGCGGTAAGCTTCCTCGGCGGAGCATTCGGCCTTCGAGGTCGGATTGGAGAGAGCGAACACGATCGGCCGCTCGTTGATTTCAGCCATGGTCTTCAGCACCTCGGGCGTGAAGGCGCCGCCGACGGCCGCAACGCCGACGATCGCGGTGGGCTTGAGGGTCTGGATCGCGGTGAGGAAGTCGCCGATCGGCGCATGGTCGTGCGCGTAGCGAAGCTTGTGGTCGGTGAGGCCTGCCCTGCCCTCGACGACAAGGCCGCGCGAGTCCACGAGCCAGGTGCGCTGCAGCGCATCGGCTTCGGATGCGCCCTCCGCCATCATGGCGGAGACGATGAGGTCGGCGATACCGGTTGCGGCCTCGCCCGCGCCGAGGAACAGCACTTTCTGGTCGGCAAGTTTTCCGCCGGTCGTCCGCAAAGCCGAGAACAGCCCGGCAAGCGCCACCGCCGCCGTGCCCTGAATGTCGTCGTTGAAGACGTTTATCTTGTCGCGATAGTTGTGCAGCAGCCGGAACGCCGAGTGATTGGCGAAATCCTCGAACTGGATCAGCACGCCGGGAAACGTCTCGCGCGCGGCGGTGACGAATTCGTCGACGAATTCGTCGTAGGCCGCGCCGGTCAGACGCTTGCGGCGCAGGCCGATATAATAGGGATCGTTCAGGAAATCCTCGTTGTTGGTGCCGACGTCCAGCATAACCGGCAGGCAGTGTTCCGGATGGATACCGGCGCAGGCCGAATAGAGCGAAAGCTTGCCGACCGGAATGCCCATGCCGTGCGCGCCGAGGTCACCGAGACCCAGGATACGCTCACCGTCGGTGACGACGATCAGCTTCGCCGGATAAGGCCAGTTTCCAAGGAGTTCGGCGACCCGCCCGCGGTCGTTGGCGCTGATGAACATCCCGCGCGGCCGCTGGAAGATGAGGCCAAACCGCTGACAGGCGAGCCCCACCGTCGGGGTGTAGATCAGCGGCTGGATCTCGTCGATATTGTCGCACACGACGCGGAAGAACAGCGCCTCGTTGCGGTCATGCAACGAGTTGAGAGCGACATATTTCTCCAGATCGCTGGGCAGACCGCGCAGGTTGACCAGAACGCGCTCGACCTGATCCTCCATCGAAAGCACATGCGCGGGCAGGAAGCCGCGCAGTCCCAGCGCGTCGCGCTCGGCTTCCGTGAAGGCAGTGCCCTTGTTCAGCAGCGGATCGCGCAGCAGCGCCAGGCCACGCGGTGATTCCGGAGGCCGCGAGCGGGGCCTCGCCCTGACTGGCGTCACGCTCATGATGTTCCTCCCCAAAGACCGGCCGATTAATGTGTGGTTTCTAGCCGGATTGAAGCAGAAAGCGTTGATTGAGATCAAGGCCACAAGAGGGCTTTTCGGCTCCACGCAGCGCCGATGTGCACGTTACGTTGCAATGCGATAACGTCCGATCACACTGAGCAGTAACGCTCCCTGATCTCGTTGCCGGCCAGCAACTCGCTCGCGGCAACGTGATGGACATCTAACCGCTTCCTGGCAGAGGCGTCCGGCGGCAGGACTCGAGCCTGCAACCAGACCGTGGCGCGCCTGAAACGCTTGCAGGCAATCATACGACCCCGCCGAGATAGAGCCGCTTGACGATGTCGTTGCCTCTCAGTTCGTCGACCGAATCGGCCGCGACGACGATCTCACCATGGACGATGATGTAACCGCGATCGGCGATCCGCACGGCCTGGTTGAAGTTTTGCTCCGCCATCAGCACGGTCAGGCCGAGATGCTGATTGAGCTCGCCGATCTTGGCGATCGTCTGCGAGACCAGGAGCGGCGACAAGCCTACCGAAGGCTCGTCGATCAACAACAGACGCGGCGACGACATCAGCGCGCGCGCGATGGCCAGCATCTGTTGCTGCCCGCCGGACATGGTTCCCGCAAGCTGGCTCTGTCGCCCTTTGAGGGCCGGGAAT
>JBAUUA010000292.1:0-3150 GCA_049582465.1 Bradyrhizobium sp.
GCGGGGACCCGGCCGCCGCAGCGCCGCCCGTCGCCGGAGCGGCCGCAACCGCCTGTGTCGGCAAACCGCGAGGGTGAGGGGGCTTCCTGACCGTTCCCCGCAACGGAGGTCTTCCTGCGCTACTCGCAAGAAAGTGAGAAATTTCCTTCCCAATCCGTGTAACTTTCGCTCGCGCGCCCCGTATTTGACAGCGAACCATCGGGTATCTCGCTTCGCACGGAGACCAATATGATCGACCGCCGTATCCTGCTCGCGTCCGTCGCCAGTCTGCTCGGCCTTGCGGCCTTCCGCTGGCTGCGCGCTTCCCCAGCCCAGGCCGCGGAGAAATTCGAGGTCGAGAAGACCGATGCGGAGTGGCGCGCGCAGCTGACGCCGCAGCAATACGAAATCCTGCGCCAGCAGGGCACCGAGCGGCCGGGCTCGAGCCCGCTGCTCAAGGAGCATCGCAAGGGCATCTTCGCCTGCGCCGGCTGCGATCTGCCGCTGTTCTCCTCGGAGACGAAATTCGAGAGCGGCACCGGCTGGCCGAGCTTCTACCAGCCGCTGGAAAATGCCGTCGGCAAGACCGAGGACCGCACCTTCGGCATGCTGCGGACCGAAATCCACTGCCGCCGCTGCGGCGGCCATCTCGGCCACGTCTTCGACGACGGGCCGAAGCCGACCGGTCTGCGCTACTGCATGGACGGTTTTGCGCTGGTGTTTCATCCCGCGGCGCCGTCGGCAACCTGAAGCTTCCGCCCCGGCAATTGTTGCCCGCCCGGCAAATCCGCCCCGGTCTTTGGACCGGGGCATTTTCATTTAAGCCATTGAAATCGTGATATTTTATATGTTGGCATAGCGCTTGCGACAGTCTCCTTCGATTGCGGCCATGGGTATGCAGGACCGGTGGGCCGCCCGGATCGAGCTGGAGACGATGTTATGGGTATTTTCGACGCTCTCAATACTTCAGTGGGTGGCCTTCAGGCGCAGTCCTTCGCCCTGCAGAACATCTCCGGAAACATCGCGAACGCCTCGACCACGGGCTACAAGGGTATCGATACCAGCTTCGAGGATCTGATCCCGGACTCGACGTCGCCAAGCCGGCAGGTCGCGGGCGGCGTGACCGCCTTTTCGCAAGCCACGATCACCACCCAGGGCACCGTGACGACGACCACCGTCGGCACCAACATGGCGATCAACGGCGACGGCTTCTTCTCGGTGCAGAAGTCCACCGGCACCGTCGACAACGTGCCCAATTTCTCCGGCGTCACGGACTACACCCGCCGCGGCGATTTCCAGGTCAATGCCAACGGCAACCTGGTGAACGGCGCCGGATATTATCTGATGGGGGTCGATGTCGATCCGAAGACCGGCAACCCGCTCGGAAACGTTCCGAAGGTGCTCCAGTTCCAGAACAATTTCATTCCGTCCCAGACCACTACCTCGATCAACTATGCCGCCAACCTGCCGTCCACCCCGACGACGGCCATCAGCAGCTCTGCGGCGACCGGCACGATCACCGGGCTGGGCGGCCTCAACCCACTCGATTTCATCCAGAACCCGACGCTCACGGTGGCCACCGGTTATAACGATACCACCACGAGTGGCACCGCTGCGTTAGCGGGGGGAGGCGGCAACATCGACGGCAATACGACGTTGTCGACGGGTGTCGCCAACAACATGACGACGGGCTTTACGGCAGGCAACTCCCTCACCATCGATGGGCAGACCCTCACATTCGTGGCCAGCGGCGCGACGGGCCCCAATCAGATCAATGTCACCGACAATCTCAGCACATTATTGTCCAAGATCGACGCGTTGACCGGCGCCACCACGCCATCGACGATCAGCGGTGGCGTCATCACGCTGCACACCGGCACGGTGAACGATCTTAATATTTCGGCTTCGGGTACGCCCGCCACCAGTGCGGCCACCATGACCGCGCTCGGATTTTCGACGATGCCCATCGCGAAGTTGCGCACCGTCGTCACCAGTCCACCAACGGGCGCCGTGATCGCGAACGACCAACAGACCTTCCTGAACGAGTCGATCAGCGGCGGCGCCGTCACGGTCTATGATTCGACGGGAACTGCCGTCAACCTGCAACTGCGATGGGCGAAGACCGACAGTGCCGCGCTCGGCGGCTCACACACCAACACCTGGAACCTGTTCTATCAGTCCAATCCCGGTGCGACGGGCACCCAGGTCGCCTGGACGAATGCCGGAACCAATTTCACGTTCGGCCCGTCGGGAGCGCTAGTTAGTCCGGCTGTTCCTGCCGTCACCATTCCCGGCGTCGCCGTCGGCAACCAGACGCTGGGAAATCTGTCCTTCAGCATCGGCTCGGGCAGCCTGACGCAATATGCTTCTGCCGGCGGTACCGCCACCATCAACGCGGTGACGCAGAACGGTTACGCCGCCGGCCAGCTGCAATCGGTGGCGATCAACAATAACGGTATCGTCGTCGGGACGTTCTCCAACGGGCAGAATCTCGATCTCGCGTCCGTCACGCTGTCGCACTTCAACGGCACCAACTATCTCAAGAGTCTCGACGGCGGCGCCTACGCCGTCACCGAGCAGTCCGGGCCGGCGATTCTCGGCGCCTCGGGCTCCATCAGCGGCTCGTCGCTGGAAGGGTCGAACACCGACATCGCTTCCGAATTCACCAAGCTGATCGTGACCCAGCAGGCCTATTCCGCGAATACCAAAGTGATCACCACGGCCAACAGCATGGTTCAGGATCTCCTGAACGTGTTGCGCTGATAGTTTGCGCAAGAGGTCGGCGCGGTTTGACCTGAGGCGGTTGATATGAGTTTGGGTTCAGCTCTAGCCACGGCGATGGCCGGTTTGCGTGCCAACCAGGCGGCGCTTTCGGTCACGTCATCGAACATCGCGAACACGCAGACGCCCGGTTACATCAGCCGGAGCATCAATCAGGTCGAAGTGACGACTGGCGACACTGGGGCAAGTGTCCTTGTCACCGGCGTTAACCGCCAGCTCAATCAGTACATCCAGTCCCAATTGCGGACCGAGACCGCCGGCGGCGCGTATGCCGACCAGATGGCGAATGTTCTGACCCAATTGCAATCCGTCTACGGGTCCCCTGGATCGGCGGGATCGCTCGAAACCGCTTATTCGAATTTTACGACGGCTCTGCAATCGCTGTCGACG
>JBAUUA010000293.1:0-2407 GCA_049582465.1 Bradyrhizobium sp.
GAACTGGTCAATATCGGGACCGGCGAGGACATCACCATCGCCGAATTTGCCCGGGTGGTCGCCAAGACGGTTGGATACACCGGCGCCATCAGCTTTGATCCTTCGCGGCCGGACGGCACGCCGCGCAAGCTGCTCGACGTCAGCCGGCTCGCCGGGCTCGGCTGGCGCGCCCGCACTTCGCTCGAGGACGGCATGCGGCTGGCCTATCGGGCGTATCTCGACGAATCGAAACAGGCGGCGGAATAATCAACCGGCCATTCCCCCGTCATTGCGAGGAGCGTTTGGGACGAAGCAATCCAGCTTCTGCATACCGGGCCTTGGATTGCATCGCGGAGCCTGTCATCGGGCGGCGCTCCGCGATGCGCGCTTGCCGAGCTCGGCCGCCATCGCCGAGATCAGAGGCTTCATGAAATAGGCCTCGTTGGCCGGATAAATATCCGCGCGCAAGCCGTGCGATTTGAGTTCGTCTGACACCACCGGCCCGACCGAGGCGATCGGCGTATGCTTGAGCGCCTCGCGCAGGCGATCTTCGCAATGATGCGCCTGCGCCACCTCGATCAGGCGGCGGACCTGGCCTGAACTCGTCAGCGCCATGGCGTCGATGCGGCCTTGCGCCATTTCGTCGATCGCGGTGACGATGTTGGCATCGGCGGCCTTCGCATCGTAGACGTAAGGCAACACGGTATCGACCTCGGCGCCTTGCGCGGCGATAGCGCCGATCAGCGCGCCATGATCCTTGTCGGGATAAAGCTGCAAGGCCACACGATGTCCCTTGAGGTCGAGGCGCGCCAGCATCTCGGCGATGCCTTCGGAGGTCGGCTTCTCCGTCGTCACCTGCGGCTCCAGCCCGATCTCGCGCAATGCCCGGCCGGGTTTTGGGCCGCGGGCGAATTTTCGCGCTTTTCCGACCGCGGCGATGAAGGGCCGTTCGGCGTTGATGCGGCGGGCCACCGTCATCAGCCGGCGCAGGCCTTCGCCCGTCGTCAGCACCAGATCGTCGAACGGCTTGTCGATGAAACGGCGGATCCAGGCCTCGACCGGCGCGGGATCGGGGGCGTCGTGGATGGTGAACATCGGACATTGCAGCACATCCGCGCCCTGCTCGGCGAGCAGGCGGGAGAACTGCGCCTCCTCGCGCGTTTCCAGGATCAGGATGCGGTAGCCGTTCAGCCGGTCAGCCATGGTGCTGCTCTAATTGGGATCGCCTGTTGTTTGTTCATCATGATGCCTTGGCCGGGATTGGCGCAAGGGCGCCGCCGGTGATAGAGCAGGGCCGCCAATCGCGGTTCCAACTTGCCCAAACTGTAATCAAGTCCGCCCATGCCCGATCATCAATATGTGTTGACCCTGTCCTGCCCGGATCGTCCCGGCATCGTTTCGGCGGTTTCGACCTTCCTGGCCCATAATGGCCAGAACATTCTCGACGCCGCGCAGTTCAACGACGTCGAGACCGGTCATTTCTTCATGCGGGTGGTGTTCACCGCCGCCGATCTCGCGGTCAATCTGCAGGCGCTGCAAACCGGGTTTGCGGCGATCGCCGAACGCTTCGGCATGGACTGGCAGATGCGCGACCGCGCCACCCGCCGCCGGGTGATGCTCCTGGTCTCGAAATCCGATCACTGCCTCGTCGATATCCTGTATCGCTGGCGCATCGGCGAACTCGAGATGATCCCGACTGCGATCGTCTCCAATCATCCGCGCGAGACCTACGGCAATCTCGATTTCGGCGAGATTCCGTTCCACTATCTGCCGGTCACCAAGGAGACCAAGCGCGAGCAGGAGACCGCGATCATCGATCTGGTCGGCCAGACCAAGACCGATCTCGTGGTGCTGGCGCGCTACATGCAGATCCTCTCCAACGAGATGTCGGCGAGGCTGTCGGGCCGTTGCATCAACATCCACCACTCGTTCCTGCCGGGCTTCAAGGGCGCGCGTCCCTACCACCAGGCGCATGAGCGCGGCGTCAAGCTGATCGGCGCCACCGCGCATTACGTCACCAGCGACCTCGACGAAGGCCCGATCATCGACCAGGACGTCGAGCGCATCAGCCATCGCGACACCCCAGACGATCTGGTCCGCAAGGGCCGCGACATCGAGCGCCGCGTGCTGGCGCGCGCGATCCGCTATCATCTGGCCGACCGCGTGATCCTCAACGGCCGCAAGACCGTGGTGTTCATGGATTGAGGGAGGACGAAGCGATCGTCCGGCGATCAATCGAAAACCGGACTGAAACGCCTTGGATTCCAGCCGAAGTCCTGGATTGCCGGGGTGGAATCGAAGGTCATGTCTTTCATCATGCGGATGCCCATCGTCACATTCGCGCCGGGATAAAGCGGTTTTGCCAGACCGAAGGCGGCTCTCCACAGCAATGGGAGCGCGGAAACGGTGCGGCGTGGCAACTGTACCC
>JBAUUA010000294.1:0-3837 GCA_049582465.1 Bradyrhizobium sp.
GCACGGTGACCCCGTGCTTGGCGGCAAGCCCCGAGCGCGGACGGACCTGCGCCTCATAACCCGGCGGCAATGCGATCGAGAGCCCGGTCGGCACCAGCGCGTATTTTCCAGGCGCCAGCACCAGCGGCGAGGCTTCGGGAACCGCGGCCAGCAGGTCGAGCCCTGCGGCGTGGGCACTCTGATAGGCCGGCAGCGCCAGGCCTTCGCCGTGCGGCAATTGCCTGATGTCGATTTTGACGTTTGAGCTCACGAGGCCTTCCCAACGGTTTCGGCGATGCGCGCCACCAAAGCGGTGGCGACTTCTTCCTTGGTCATCACGGGCCAGGAATCCACATGGATCTCGGCGCCATCGCGGGTCAAGAGATGTACCGTGTTGCGGTCCCCGCCCATCACGCCGGTTGCCGGCGAGACGTCATTGGCGACGATCCAGTCGCAGCCCTTGCGCGCGAACTTTGCCTTGGCGTTGTCGATCAGATGTTCGGTCTCGGCGGCAAAGCCGATCACCAGCGGCGGCCGCTTGTCCTTCAGCTTCGAGATCGTTGCCAGGATGTCGGGATTTTCGACAAGCTGCAACGGCGGCATGCCGGCGGAAGTCTTCTTCAGTTTCTGCTCGCCTTCATTGGCGACGCGCCAGTCGGCGACCGCCGCGGCGAAGATCGCGATATCGGCCGGCAACGCGGCTTCCACCTGGCGCAGCATGTCGCGCGCGGATTCCACATGCTTCACGGTGACATCAGGCGGATCGTCGAGATCGACCGGGCCGGAGACCAGGGTGACGTTGGCGCCGGCGGCCTGCGCCGCCGCGGCAATGGCAAATCCCTGTTTGCCGGAGGAGCGGTTGGCGATGTAGCGCACGGGATCGATCGGTTCATGCGTCGGCCCGGCGGTGATGAGGACGCGCTTTCCCTGGAGCGGTCGCGGCTGTGGCGGCCTCAGCAGGCGCTCGGCGGCGGCGGCGATCTCCAGCGGTTCCGCCATGCGGCCAACGCCTGCTTCGCCGGCTTCGGCCATTTCGCCGGCATTGGGCCCGACCGCGACGATGCCGTCGCGCTGCAATTGCGCGACGTTGCGGCGGGTCGCGGCATTGTTCCACATCAAGGGATTCATCGCCGGCGCCAGCAATATCGGCCCCTTGGCCGCGAGCAGAATGGCGCTGGCGAGATCGTCGGCATGGCCATTTGCCATCTTCGCCATCAGGTCCGCGGTCGCCGGCGCAACCACGATCAGGTCGCAGTCACGCGCCAGCCGGATATGGCCGGCGTCGAACTCGCTCTCGGCGTCGAACAAGTCTGTGTAGACGCGCTCATGCGCGAGCGCCGAGGCCGATAGCGGCGTGACGAATTGCTGCGCGGCCTTGGTCAATACGCAGCGGACGCGAATATTGCGTTCCTTGAGCCGCCGGATCAGATCCAGCGACTTGTAGGCGGCGATGCCGCCGCCAATGATTAGCGTGACGCGGGCCTGATGATCCCCGCCGACGTGCTGCGCCGGAGCGCGGGAGGGGGCCTTGGCAGGCGGGGGGGCGGCCGAAGTCGCCGCCGGGAACTCGAAGGGCACGCCCTCGATGGTCTGTCGCAGGATCACCCGGACCTCCTCCTCGACGGAGCGGCCGTTCTGGGCCGAGCGCAGCCGCAGATAGGTCTTGATGGCCTCGTCGAGCTTTCGGATGGTCAGGCTGGCCATGGGCGACCCCGGTGAAATATGACAGCAATGCTATCAAAATATGATTGCATTGCAATCATATTTTCCGGACGGCGAACAGGATGGCGATAAAGGTCGCGGCGATGATCCAGAGCGCGAGCGTGCGCCAGCGGCTCTTGCGGCCTTCGGTCCGGCCCATCGCCGCGATCGTCTCCGGCGACAGCGTGAGCCCTTCCCGCGTCATGGTCTCCAGCTGCTCCAGCACGGCGACCGATCGCGCCGCGATCGTCGGCAGGCCCGCCAGTACGCGGCCGAGATCGCCGGCGCCGGACATCGCGCCCTGGATGCGGCCGATGGGTCCGAGATTGCGCTCGATCCATTCGCGCACCACGGGGTCGGCGATCTTCCAGATGTCGAGCTTCGGGTCGAAGCTGCGCGCCACGCCCTCGACCACCACCATGGTCTTCTGCAGCAGGATCAGCTCGGGGCGGGTGCGCATGTCGAACAGGCCGGTGACCTCGAGCAGCAGCGTCAACAGTTTTGCCATCGAGATTTCTTCGGCGGTGCGGTTGTGGATCGGCTCGCCGATGGCACGGATGGCTTGCGCGAAATTCTCCACCGAGTGATGCGGCGGCACATAGCCGGCCTCGAAATGCACTTCCGCGACGCGGCGATAGTCGCGGGTGATGAAGCCCAGCAGAATTTCGGCGAGGAAGCGCCGCTCCTTCAGCCCGAGCCGGCCCATGATGCCGAAATCGACCGCGACCAGGCGGCCGGCGTCGTCCAGGAACAGATTGCCCGGGTGCATGTCGGCATGAAAGAAGCCGTCGCGCAGCGCGTGGCGCAGGAAACTCTGGATTACCTTCCGGCCGAGGTCGGGCAGATCGACCTGCGCTTCCTCGAGCCGGGCATGATCGCTCAGCGCAATACCGTCGATCCATTCCATGGTCAGAACGTTATGCGCCGTGCGATCCCAATCGACGGTGGGCACGCGGAAATCCGGATCGTCGCGGGTGTTCTCCGCCATCTCGGACAGCGCGGCAGCCTCCAGCCGCAGGTCCATCTCCATCGCCACCGAGCGGGACATCGTGTTGATGACCTCGACCAGCCGTAGCCGCCGCGCTTCCGCCGAATAGGTTTCCGCATTGTGCGCGACAAAGAAGAAATCGCCGAGGTCGCGGCGGAAGCGCGCGGCGACGTCGGGTCTCAGCACCTTCACCGCCACGGATCTGCGCACGCCGTTCTGTTCGGTTTCACCGCGATGCACCTGCGCGATCGAGGCGGCAGCCACCGGCGGGCCGAGGCTGACAAACGCCTGCGCCACAGGGCGCTCCAGCGACTGCGCGATCACGGCTTCGGCTTCGCCCTGCGAAAACGGCGGCAGCCGGTCCTGCAAGGCCTCCAGATCGCGCGCCATCACGACGCCGACCACGTCGGGCCGCGTTGCGAGAAACTGTCCGAGTTTTAGATAGGCCGGCCCCAACCGCGTCAGCGCGCGCGACAGCCTGGGGCCGGATTTGGCGCCGGGCCGTTCGACGATCCGCGCCAGCCGCAGCGCAATCTGCCCGGGCGGCGGCACCAGCGACGGATCGACCACGCCGAACACGCCCTCGCGCGCGAACACGAAACCGGCGCGGGCGAGCCGCGCGATGTGGGTCAGGGCTGAAATCACAAACGCCAGCCCGAATGCAAGGCCACGATGCCGCCCGAGAGGCTCTGCCAGGTGACACGCGAAAAGCCGGCGCCGCGGATCATCTCGGCAAACGCGTTCGGCTTGGGAAATTTGCGAATGGATTCGACGAGGTATTGGTAGGATTCGGCGTCGCCGGTGACGGCGCGGCCGAGCGGCGGGATCACCTTGAACGAAAACAGGTCGTAAATCCGGTCCAGCCCGGGCACGTCGACGGTGGAGAATTCTAGGCACAGAAATCGCCCGCCGGGCCTGATCACCCGGTAGGCCTCGGCAAGCGCCAGATCGATTCTCGGCACGTTCCGGATGCCGAACGCAATGGTGTAGCCGTCGAAATGCCGGTCGGGAAAAGCCAGCGCCTCGGCATTGCCTTCCATGAACGACACCCGGTCGTCGAGATGGCGCGCCGTGGCGCGCTCACGGCCGACCTTGAGCATGTCGGAATTGATGTCGCAGACGGTGGCGCGAAAGCCCCGGCCCGCCGCCTTGGCGGCGCGGAACGCGAC
>JBAUUA010000295.1:0-3036 GCA_049582465.1 Bradyrhizobium sp.
CTGCGCTACCGGTCCGTGGAAACCAGGGCGCTGCGGGGCGACGCCGTCTCCGAGATGTGCCTGACCGAAGCACAGGTCGTCGAATTGGGTGCGTATCTGCGCAAAGCAGCGGATCTGATGGGGGCACCGGTCGAAATCGAGTGGGCGCTCGGCGATAGCGGAATCCGGCTGCTTCAGTCCCGCCCACTTCACATCGGGCCTGCCCAGGTGCCCGATGAGATCTGGCTGCGCCACCCGAAACTCAACGGCCAGCCAGCCGGCGTCGGCTGGGGGACAGGCCGGGCTTGTGTCGTTAGTTGCGAATGCGAATTGTCGCGCGTCGGCCCGGGCGATATTCTCGTGACCAAGGTCGCGGGGCCGGCGCTGAGCCGCATTCTTCCCCGTGTCGCTGGCGTTGTCGCCGAACTCGGCGGCAGCACGTCGCATCTGGCCTCGCTGGCGCGCGAACGCGGCATCCCGATGGTGCTCGGCGTGCACAATGCCACCCAGCGCATACCCAATGGCAAACATGCCGCCGTCGACGGCGTCGCCGGCATCGTACGGTGGATGAACTGATGCGTCCGCGTATTTTCATCACCCAACCCGTTGCGAGCACTGCGATCGAACGCCTGGCCGATGTCGCCGAAGTCAACCTGAACTGCGATCCCATGCGCATCATGGACAACGATGCGCTTTGCGCGGCGGCCGCGAACAACGACATCCTGTTTTGTCTTCTTCACGACAAGGTCGATCACAAGGTAATCGCGGCCAATCCCCGCCTTCGCGCCATTGCGTCGATGAAGATCACTCCCTCCGACATCGACGTCAGCGCAGCAACCGCGCGCCATATTCCGGTTACCGTCATCCCGGCGATGGTCACCGAAGCGACCGCCGACATCAACTGGGCGCTGCTGCTGGCGGTCGCCCGTCGCGTCGTCGAAGGCGATCGTCTGGTGCGCCAAGGAATCTTCCCGGGTGCCCAATCGTCGTATCTCGAAGCCGCGATGGTGTACGGAAAAACCATTGGTCTCGTTGGCGGCGGCGGGCGCATCGGTCGTGCTGTGGCGCGGCGGGCCCGCGGGTTCGGAATGCGAGCTCTCTACTGGGGGCCGCGCCGGCTTCCCGAAGCCGACGAGCAAGAATCCGGCCTTAGCTATGTCGGACTCGATCAACTTCTCGCCGAGGCCGATTTCGTATCCTTGCATTCCCCGCTGCGGCCCGAGACCGTCCATCAGATCGGCGCCCGGGAGTTGGGGTTGATGAAGCCGACCGCGTTCCTCATCAACACCTCGCGGGGCGGCATCGTGGATGAAGCCGCGCTGGTTGCAGCGCTTGCCGGGCGGCGCATCGCCGGTGCCGGGCTCGACGTGTTCGAGAACGAGCCGCAGCCCACGCCTGCATTGCTGAAACTGCCCAATACCGTTCTGACACCGCACCTCGGTAGCGCCGTCACCGCGCTTCGGGAGTCGATGGCGCATGTCGTGGTGGACAACATACTGGCGATCCTGAAGGACCAGCGCCCGCCCAACTGCTGGAATACGGAAATCTACGCGACAGTCTAGATGCATGCCCGACACGTCCGCCTAAACGTGATCAACGCGTGTCCTGCAATCGCTCCATAGTGTGAAAAGAGGAAAAAATGAGTGTAGCGGCCAAAGTAGTCCTCACCGACTATGTCTGGGAATCCCTGGACGTCGAGCGCAAAATTCTCGATGGGCTGGCCAGCCTGACGCCGCTGCAAACCAAGACGTCCGAGGAGTTCGTGGCGCAGGCGGCCGATTGCGACGCCCTGCTGAACACCTATGCAGGACCGATCTCGAGCGAGGTGATCGCGAAGATGCCGAAGTGCAAGATCATCGCGCGCTACGGCATCGGCGTGGACACCATCGACCTCGAAGCGGCGACCGCGGCGGGAATCATCGTCACCAATAATCCGAGCTATTGCGTCGAGGAAGTCGCCGAAGACGCGATGGCGCTGTTGCTTGCCTGCGCCCGTAAAATCGTCGTGTTCGACCGGCTGGTTCGCAACGGCCGCTGGGAGCTTCCGCCGGGCAAGCCGATCTTTCGCGTGTCCGGCAGCACGCTCGGGCTCGTGGGCTTCGGCAACATCGCAAGACTAGTCGCGACGCGGGCAGCGGCGTTCGGCATGCGCGTGCTGTATTGCGATCCCTTCATCCAGCAGGGACAGTTTGACGCGCCCGGAACGAAAGTGGAATTCGACCAGCTGCTCCGCGAGGCGGATTACGTTTCGCTGCATCCTCCGCTGACGGCGAATACCCGCAAGATGATAGATGATTTTGCGCTTTCGAAGATGAAAAAGACGGCATTCCTCATCAATTGCGCGCGGGGCCCCGTCGTGGACAGCGAGGCGCTGATCAGGGCGCTCGATGCAAAATCGATCGCCGGCTGCGCGCTCGATACCACCGATCCCGAGCCGCTGCCCAATCCCCATCCTCTGCGCGACCGCGACAATGTGATCATCAATCCACACGCTGCCTGGTACAGCGAACAAGCGATGGCGGGACTACAGGCCGGCGCGCCGAACGAGGTCCGTCGCGTGCTGTCAGGCGAATGGCCGGTGAACGTGGTCAATCCGGCGGTAAGGGGAAAGAACCGCGCAGGACTGTGACGGGAGCCTGCGCGCCTGTTGCCGCAGACGCCCGTTGCTAGAGAGCGCACCGTGAATGCACGATGCCATCGAATGATCCTTCAATCCCAGGAGCCCTCAACATGAAACTGGTTCGCTATGGCGCGTTCGGCGCGGAAAAACCCGGCCTGATCGACGCGCAAGGCCGCTTGCGCGACCTGTCGGGACACATCACCGACATTGACCGTGCGGCCCTGTCACCATCCGGGCTTTCGGAGTTGAGAAAGCTGAATGCAGAATCCTTGCCGCTGGTCCAGGGGACGCCGCGTTTGGGCGTGCCGCTGACCGGGATCAGCAAACTGGTGTGCGTCGGCCTGAATTATCGCGACCATGCCGAAGAGGCCGGCATGGCAATTCCGACCGAACCCATCCTTTTCATGAAAGCGACGACGTGCATTTCCGGACCAGGC
>JBAUUA010000296.1:0-6550 GCA_049582465.1 Bradyrhizobium sp.
CCACCGGAACGTGCACCGGATGGCACACCAGCTCGCCGCGGATCACAAAGCGTATCTTGAGCTCGACGGGATCGAGCTCTTTGTCGCGTTCGATACGCAGCGTATCGGGCGCGATTCTCGGTTCAAAGTTGACGATTGCAGCGCGGATCTCGGCGGGAATCTCGTCCAGTCCGTTCTCGTCGATGGTGCGGATGGCAATGTCGGGAAGTCCGAAGTTCAAAATAGATTTGCGGACATGGGGCGCGTGGTCCATATCGACCGTTGCATCGAGCGCCACCGTATTCAAGAGCGCATCGAGGTCGCGTGAAACCTCGCGGCGAAGCATGCTCTCGGTAATGATCTGCCGCGCGCGCAATCGGCGGCTGGCAATAACGCGCTCACCGGTTTCATTGCGCTGATCGATGATCCGTTTGGCGTCCTTTGCCTCATGAGCAGTCCGGAAAACATGCATCAGGGGCGGGCTGAGACGCGATTGCCGGTTCGAATTAGCCATCTGCAACCTCATTCCGAGGGCGGCGAACCCTTGCGGCTAATACCCTAGACAGTGAAGCATCTCCCCATTTCCAAATCCAGACGAGTAGACGGCACAGCCATCCACTCGTCGTTTGGACAATCGAGCGATACCGTCAAGCGGCCACGTTCTTCTGCAGATCCCATCCGAAATCGACGTTTCCGGTGGCGTCGCCCTCGTTGCCTTGCGGCAGGTATTTCGTCTTCACCTTCACGAAGTGAAGAGTGGCCGACTCCATTGGAAGCTGTCCGCCGCCGTGGGCCGAGATCTGGAAAGAAGTGACGACCACGTGGTCCAGATCCAGTTCGAAATAGGGAATCTTCTTGTCACCGCTTTGCTTGAGCAGCGAAAGCTTTCCCTTGTTGATGTGCTGGCCGTTCACGGCCCGTTCCATCAGCCTCAGCGAGGCCCTGGAGGTGTACATGCTGATCGAAATGTCGTGGATCTGCCCCTTGCCGACGCTGCCACCTGTGCCCGTGGCGAAAGAGCTGTTGTTGCTGGCGCCCCATGAGAAGGACTGCAGCTCGATCTTGCCTTGGTGGTCCGAATCCTGGGCTTCCCCCTCGATTCCTTCGAGTTCGAGGAACGCGAAAACATCTGCTGCCATGTGAGTGTCTCCAAAGATCTAAAGTTGGTTGAGTTGCCGTTGATCTCTATTTCAAGCGCTCTGTGCCTGTTGGTTGCCCGCTCTCAAAGCGGGGTTCAAACAAAAGGATTAATTTTTGGCAACGGGCAGTCGTGAAACGAGCCGCAAGCCGATGTCCATGCCCTCGAGCTGAAAGTGAGGCCGAAGCTCGAATGTCGCCGCGTAGTAGCCAGGGTTCTCCTCATTCGCCGTAACGGAAATCTTGGCGCCGGCGAGCGGCCTGCGGCACTTGGTTGCCTCGGATGAGTTCTTCGGATCGGCGTCGACATACTCGCTGATCCAGTTGTTAAGCCACCGCTGCAACTGCTCATTCTCGTAATACGAGCCGACCTTGTCGCGCACCATGACCTTGAGATAATGCGCGAACCGGCAGCATGCGAACATGTAGGGCAGACGGGACGAGAGATTGCTCGATGCCGTCGCCTCGGGGTTGTTCTGATAGGCCTTCGGCTTGAAGAGCGACTGAGCACCGATGAACGTAGCGCGGTCGGTGTTCTTTCGATGAATCAGCGGGATCAGGCCCGATTTCGCCAGCTCGGCTTCGCGCCGGTCGCTGATGGCGATTTCCGTCGGACATTTCAGATCAACGCCGCCATCGTCCGTCGGGAACGTATGTGTCGGCAATTCCTCGACCTCACCGCCGGATTGCACGCCACGGATGCGCGCGCACCAGCCATATTCCTTGAAAGCGCGGTTGATGTTGGCTGCCATGGGGTAGGCCGCGTTCATCCACGCATATTTCTCGCCCTTGTGGCCGTCGGTATCCTCTTCAAAACCGAACTCATCAACGGGTTCGGTTTTCACTCCGTAGGGCAGGCGAGAGAGGACGCGCGGCATACACAGGCCGATATAGCGCGCGTCGTCGGAATCGCGCAGCGATCTCCAGGCGGCGTATTCCGGCGTATCGAACAGCTTGCTGAGATCGCGCGGATTCATCAACTCGTTCCACGAATCCATGCCCATCAGGGTCGAGTCCGCGGCGGCAAAGAACGGTGCGTGCGCCGCGCCGGCGATCTTGCTGATGTCGCGTAGCAACTGCACGTCCGTCGCCTGATGGCTGAAGCTGTAGTCGCCGATCAGACAGCCGTATGGCTGCCCGCCCAGCTGGCCGAATTCTTCCTCGTAGATTTTCTTGAACAGCGGGCTCTGGTCCCAGGCCGCATTCGGATATAGCCGCAGGTGCCGGTAGAGCTCGTTCTTCGAGACGTTCATCACGCGAATCTTGAGCATCGCGTCGGTCTCGGACTGGAAAGCCAGATATTTCAGGCCGCGCCAGGCGCCCTCGATCTGCTGAAACTCCGGCGCATGCATGATTTCATTCATCTGCGCCGAGAGCTTCTTGTCTAGCTGCGCAATCATCTCTCCGATCGTGTCGAGCACGTCGGATTTGATCAGGCTGGTATCGGCAAGCGCCTGCTCGACCAGCGTCTTGACGGCATTGTTGAGCTCTGTCGCCGCGCGCTCCGTGCGCGGCTTGAAACTCTGTTTCAGGACCGCAGCAAACTCGTCCGCATCTCGGGTCTGGGTTTGCGCTTCCTGCTTGGGGCGAGCTGTTTCGGTTGCCATGACAAGCTTTCTCTTATGCTGATTGGTTGCGGACTATTGTTCGCCGTCGTTGCCTTGCTCGACCGTACGGTCCTTCAACGCCTGCATCAGTTGCGGATCGGCCAACAGCTTGCGCAGTTGATCCTCGGCGGCAGCCTTGCCGTCCACGTAACGCTGCAGGTTCGCCAATTGCATTCTTGCTTCGAGCAGCTTGGCCACTGCCGGAACCTGCTTGGCAACGGCGGTTGGTTCGAAATCCGCCATTTTGTTGAAACGGAGCTCTACGCCCATCTTCTCTCCGGAATTCTCGGCGAGCTTGTTGTCGACCCGAAAGGCTATGCCGGGATGTATGGCGGCCATTCGCGCATCCAGATTGTCCATGTCGAACTCGAGGAATTTGCGATTGACAATTTCGGGCTTCTCGACGCCGGGCGCATTGCCGGAGAGATCGGCCAGAACGCCCATCACGAATGGGATCTCGACTTTTTCCTCGGCGTTCGCCGGATTCTCGTAGGTGATGTGAACCCGCGGAGGACGATTCCGGCGAATGAATTTCTGACCGCTTTCCCGTGCCATGTAATCAACCCTATCTATAGTTTAAGATTAGAAGGAACCTGCGTTACGGCTTTAATTGGAATAGACAAATTCTGAAAAACTCCGGACCGACCTGCTTGCCGGGTCAGGCGCGGTATCCTCATCCTCAATCCCATTTACTTTCCATCAATCACCAACCATTGACCGGCAGGCCGCCGGGCTCATTTCTCGGCGCCGAAAGTCTTCAACGCCGCTTTCGGAAGCACTTCCCTCAGCACACCCATGAAGTCCCGCTCGGCGAGAGCGCGAGCGCGATCGCACAGCATTGGCACCGGGCTGGAAGGCTCGGAGTGTCGGAAGAATCGTTGTACCTGTTCGAGCAGGGCAATCGCCTGTGCGCGCGACTCGACGTGATATCGAGGAGATCCGCCGCTTTGGGCAGCCGACAGGGGCCCTTCGGGCGCTCCCTCCGGCAGCTTGGAAAGTTTGCTGACCGGCAGTTCGAAGAACTGGTCGGCGCCGATCTGAAACGCCGCCTTCTCCATTTGTGTGGGAACCAGGATGCTCATCACTTCGAAGAACGACTTGCCGATCAGCTGGTGCGCCTGGCGGACCAGCGGCAGTGTCGGGCTCGAGGGCTCCGAGCGGCTGTAATATGCCGCGATCGCTGCCAGCGCTTCCTGGGCGTCCGCAAGCGATGCAGGCGCGTCGCCGGACGGTGAAACATGCTCGCCTTCCGCCGTCTCGACCTTGCTTTCCTCGCGAAGTGCAGCGCGAGGATCAACGAACTGCTGGATCTTGTCGACCATCGCCGGCAGGCTTTCGAGGCCGACCGAACTGCCCCGCATCATGAAGGCATCGCGGATGCGGCCGAGCGACGTCTTGAGCAGAGCTACGTGTCCGCGCATCGCCGCCAACGCATCGGGCTGAGCATCCACGATCGCCTCGGTGAGCGCGGCCTGCGGGTGCTTCTGCTCGCCGGCGCGAGGTTTTACCTCGCCGGATGCAATCATCCAGGCCCGATAAGTCACCGCACCAATTCGGCGCCCCTCGCATAGCGGCGCGTATTGCAACGGGAACACGACGGTGGGGAGGTCAAGCGCACCCAGCGCAGCGGTACGCGCACCGAAGTCGTCACCGGCAGCGGTCGGATGGACATGATCCCAGAACTGGTCGAGCCAATTCGCCATGGCGGCGATGGTTAACGCGAAGCCACCGAGATCCCGATCCAGGATCAAGAGCCGCGCCCGCAGAACGAGCAACCGCAAGTCGCGGGAACGTTCCCAGAGCGGATTGATCGCCTCCACTTGGCGGGGCAAATCGACGCTGGATCGATCAAACGGCCTTCCGTCATCGCTCGAAAAGAACGAACTCGGCAGGATGCCTTCCGCTTGGGCGAAAAAGTTCAGGTAGTCGGCGTCGCCCGCAAAATCGAGGTCGGGTCCGCATGGATCGTCGCCCGCCAGCGGAATGCACAATTCAGCGGCCGCCGGGGTGGTAACTGCAGGTTGTGCATTGGCGCCGATCTTCTCCAAATCGGAGTGATCGGCCGGTGCCGACTCGCTGGCCGCAACCTCGGGTTCCAAGGCGGTCATCGGGGGAGACGATATCTCCGCCGCGGGGGGTGGGATCGCCACCCTAGCGTCATCTTGGAGACCTTCCGAGAATGCCAATTCCGCCACCGCGAGCCCCTCAGGATCGGGTTCACAATAACCGATCTTTCGCCCCTAAAGCGATAGATTTCTAGACAGTTAGTGACCCGTACGAGATTTTGGTTCAATCGAAGTTGGGGCTTAACCGATCGGCGGCCATGGAACATCCTCCGATCGGACGACCTGCGCACTCCGCCCGTTGCGAGTGCGGCCGGGAAGGTCATTCCGCGGTGCGGCAGGTGAAAAATCGAGCGAATTTGGTCCTGCCACCGGGCCGCCGATGCATTGAACCTGATCAGTCCGAATGGTTACCAATGGCGCATTGGGCAAGGCCATCCGGGATATTCGCCCAACATCCCGTGGAAAGCCCGTGCGTAGCTGAAACGCAGCCAGTTATCTTAGGGAACCGCTTTCATGTCTGTCGATCTCGAAGAGCGAATGACGAGATATGCCCTCGGTCACGTGACCTCGATGACCCGGGAGTACGAAAACCAGCGCAACAAATGGATAGGCTTTTACAACGTCGCAGCCGACGCCCAAAAGAATGCCTGCACGGCCGTCGAGAACGTCATCACGAAGGCGCAGAAGAAGCATCAGTATTACGCCCAACTTGCGATGATGGGTCTCTCCCTGATCGGCGGCGCTGTGTTGGCCGGGCTCGCGACGGTCGTGGAGCAAAATCTGTTTCCGCTGATGCAGAATACGGAGATTCGGCTGCTGCGAAACAAATACCGAATTCCGCGTGTCCAGCTGGTCCGGTTCGCAGACGACTCCTACACGAAGATCGCCGCCAAATACTGGGGAGATGGCGTCAAGAAGATGGTCGAGGATCAGGTCGACCGCGCGATCCCGCTGGTTGTGGCGCCGCCCGATTCCTACAAGATGCCGGGGCCTCTGGGTGCCGCCGTGAAGGCCGGCGACTTCGTGAGCTTCAAGACGCAGCTCGACAATGCGCTGATCGCCGAATCCGAGGTCATGACGGATACGTTTGGGGCGCTGGAAGGCAAGATCAACCAGAGCCCGGAGTTTGGCGGCGCTGTCCTGAGAGAGGCGGAACGGCGCTTTGGTCGTCCGGGCATGGATGACCAGGAGCGCGAGATGGCCGGCAGGAAATACCTCGACGAGTTTTTCGACAAGATCCGGCGGTACGGTTACGACAACTGGTTCTACTATGGAAACGATCCGGAAACCCACAATGCATGGCTTTCAAAACGGATTGAAAAGATAATCTGGCAAATTTGGATATTGGACCAGAATTTCAAGATCCTCTGGTCGCGGGGCGATGTCGGTGGGACAAATTACTGGGCGGGAGGAAAAGACGACATCACCCTTGATCAGGACATACTGGACTACATCGTCAACGACCTCGGGGTGACGGAGCTCTACGACGTCTATTGGGAGGTCTATAGTCAATTCAGCAGTCGGGACATTGAAGACGCCGACACGCTCGCAAAAGTGAAAGACTGGGCGAAAAACCACGTCGATATCTCCAGCGTTTTGGGCGCAACTCCTCGGCCTTTCGTGTCAATTACCAACCTAGCGGCTCTGTTTCCCAAGGCCGTTCAGCTTCCCTTTGGGCTTGGTGGGACGAACTGACGAGGCGGGCTTCCGGGGCGGGCTTGAGATGGCGCGCGTCAAAACGGAGGACCAGCGCCGCGGTTC
>JBAUUA010000297.1:0-10159 GCA_049582465.1 Bradyrhizobium sp.
CTCGGCCCGGCGCTGTCGCCGTTCAACGCGTTCCTGATCCTGACCGGCATCGAGACGCTGCCGTTGCGCATGCAGAAGCACTGCGATAACGCCAAGGCGGTTGCTGAATTCCTTTCGGGCCATTCGGCGGTGGCGTCGGTCAATTACTCGGGCCTGGCGGGGAACAAGTACAACAACTTCGCGCGCAAATACGCGCCAAAGGGCGCGGGCGCCGTGTTCACCTTCACCCTCAAGGGCGGCTACGACGCCGGCGTCAAGCTGGTGTCGAACCTGAAGCTGTTCTCGCATCTTGCCAATGTCGGCGACACCCGCTCGCTGGTGATCCATCCGGCCTCGACCACGCACAGCCAGCTCGACGATGCCGCCAAGATCCAGTCGGGCGCGGGCCCCGATGTGGTGCGGCTGTCGATCGGCATCGAGGACAAGGAAGATCTGATCGCCGATCTGGAGCAGGCGCTGAGCGCGTGAGGTTTTATCATTCGGGGCGCGTGCGCAAGCGCGAGCCCCGAATGACGCCGTCGGGGCTTTAGCCATAATCCCAAATGGTCACCGCCGATGGCTGCTACGCCGCGTGGCATGCGATATATTGCCAGGCTATCGGAACCATCGTCCGGAGCCGCCGATGTTGCGTTTTGCCGTCGCCATGCTAGCCGCCGTCGCCGCATGCGGAACCGCCGAGGGCGCCGACCGCGCGCTGGTCCATCCCCACGCGCATCGCGCTGCGATCGGCTTGCCGGCGGGCCTGCCGAGGCCGCACTACCATTTCAGAACCACGATCACCTATGCCGCGCCGTACGCGTATCGCCGCCCTTGGCCACGGCTTTCGGTCTACGAGGCGCCGGCGCTGCTCTATGCACCGGTTTTTTACGTCGAGCCGCTGCTGGTCGCGCCGGTGCCCGATCCGTACGGTCCGTATTGGGACCGCCTGCCCTATGCCTGCGCCGTTTACGGCTACTGCTAATGCACCGTTCAGGTCAGCCGGTTTGGGTAACCGGCAACCCAAGTTCCTGCGGCTGCGGCGCGGCCTGCCGCCCGGCCAGACGCTCGGCCTGAAAGATCGCCAAGGTCAGCACCGCAATCGCGACGGCCTGGTGGGCAAGCGCAAGGCCGATCGGAACCTGATTGAGCAGCGTGAGAACACCGAGCGTCGCCTGCAAGGCGATGACGGCCACGAGCCACGTGGCGCCGTTGACCGCGGCGGCTCCGGCGCGCGACCTGACGGCATCGAACGCGTGCAGCACGGCCAGCACAAACAGCAGATACGCCATCATCCGATGCTCGAACTGCACGGTGAGCGCATTGTCGAACAAATTGCGCCACCACGGCGCATCAAAGAACAGTCGCGACGGCGACGGAATAAAGCTTCCGTCGATGGCCGGCCAGGTGTTGTAGATCTTGCCGGCGCGCAAGCCCGCGACCAGCGCGCCCAAAAAAAGCTGCACGAAGGTCAGCACCACCAGCGCGACGCTGGTGATCTTCAGCCGCGAGGGGACCGAAAGCGGCGGCCGGTCCGCCAGCCGGCGCAGCGTCCAGATAATCGCGGCGAAGATCAACAGCGCCAGGATCAAATGGACCGCCAGACGGGTGTGCGAGACTTCCACCCGCTGCGAAAGTCCCGACGCCACCATCCACCAGCCGACCGCGCCCTGCAGCGCGCCAAGTCCGAAGATCAGCCACAGCCGGCGCCTCAGGTCGGCGGCGAGAACGCCGCGCCAGATGAACCAGAGAAACGGCAAGAGATAGGCAATCCCGATCACGCGTCCGAGCAGCCGGTGGCTGAATTCCCACCAGAAGATCGTCTTGAACTCGGCGAGGTTCATGCCGGCGTTCATTTCGCGGTATTGCGGGATCTTCTTGTAGGCTTCGAACGCCTGCGTCCACTGCTCCTGGTCGAGCGGCGGCAGCGCGCCGGTAACCGGTTTCCACTCGACGATCGAAAGCCCCGCCTCGGTGAGGCGCGTGGCGCCGCCGACCAGCACCATCAGTCCGATCAGGACGGCGATCGAGACGAGCCACCATTGGACGGCGCGGATTTGGGGGGCCTGGCGTGAGGAAACGGCGGTCATCGAAGCTGCGCTTGAATGAATTTGCGCGCCCCTTATAGTCCGCCCCTCCCCGCGCGCAAGGCGCGCCATCCTCACGAGTTGCACATTTCCGTCATGACCATACGTACCCGCAAGTTCCTCGGCACCGTCGCGCTTCTTGTGCTGGTGGTGGTGTGGTCGTTGATGGGAATGGCGGCGGCGCAGATGCCCTGGCTTGCGGCCTCCGGGCTGGCGCAGGCCGTCTTTTATGTCGTGGCCGGTCTCGGCTGGGTGTTGCCGGCGATGCCGATCATCAGCTGGATGGCGCGGCCGGACGCATAGATCTAGATCCCGGTGCTCCGGGCGCGCTTTGCCGGCGGGAATAGTGCGCCCGACAGGATCACGCGCATGGCGCGTAGCGAGTGGCGCCGCCCGTCCCAGTCGATCCGCGGCAGCGCCTGCAGATTGGTCCGGCCCTCGGTCTGAACCACGCCCGGTATCGCCGAAGCAGCGCTGGAGAAGCCGGCTTCCTCGGCCATGGCGACATGCTGCCGGCGAAAGGATGCGCGGTCGCCGAACGGATAGGCGAAATGCCTGACATCGCGGTGGAACGCGGCCTGCGCCACCGCCCGGCCCATCGCGATCTCGCGCGATGCGTCGGCGTCCTTCAGGTTGGACAGCACCGAATAGTTCACTGTCGCGCTTCCAATCGTCACATTGGGATCGGCGGCGAGCTTTCCCAGATCGTCCCAGTCCATCGCGGCCCGGCGCGACAGGCCTGCAAGGTCGACCGAGTAACGCGTACAGAGATCCCTGATCGCGAAGGAGAGATCCGGCGGCGCGAGCCCACGCATCCAGCCCTCGAGAAATGCGTAGAGCTGGTGTTTTTCCGACGTGGTCGCGATATCGAAACGCTGCTCCTTGCGATCCATCACCAGGCTGATGCGCTGCTCCCGCGCAATCACTTCCTCGAGCGCGAGCCACCAGGCCTCGCCCAGGCCATCCGGAAACGCCGTCGGCACGTAGACCGCAAAGGGAATGCCGTGTTTCGAAAGCACGGGATAGGCCGATGCGATCAGATCCTTGTAGGCGCCGTCGAATGTCAGGCAGACGAACCGTCGCGGCTCGGCCAGCGTGACCGCCCTGCGGCACACCTCGTCCAGCGAGACGATGTCGTATTTCCACCGCTTCAGCGCCCGGATCGTCCGGTCGAGAAATCCGGGGGTGATTTCCGCGGGCCTGAGCGGCTGAAAACGCGCGCTGCGTCGCGGGCGCACGCGTTCAAACCGCAGGATGACCCCGGCGCCGCCGGTCCGCCGTCCCCTCAGCCACGGCACACCGCTGAAATAGGCAAGTTCCAGCCGCAGGCTTTTCAGGAAAAGGAGTTCGGATGGCAAAGTCTGGTCCCCAGCGCGTATTCCGCAAAAGTGGATACCGGCTTTGCGGATAAAATACGCGCAACTTCGCAGCTGGGCGCATTTTTCTTTGGCCTCGCCGGATTACTCGCGGCGGGGAAATGCTCCGCCGCCATGACTTCCCCTCCGCCCCGTCCCCATTCTCATTACTCTTTGTTGACACTTCTTTGCAAAGGTCGGCAGAAGCCGGAAAATCTCAATAATTCCCTATGGACAGGTTTCGCAATGACCATGGCTGCCGCGATCGAAAGCCGAACGGCGGAAGCGAAAGCGTGGTCGAGATCAAGCCGCATCGCCGGCGTCGATATCGTCCATGACCTCGGCGAGGCCGAGGCGGTCTGGCGCGGCCTCGAAGGGAAATTTTCCACCCCATATCAGCGCTTCGATTTTCTCGGTCCCTGGCAGCGCCAGGCCGGAGCGCGCGAGAGCCTCTCGCCCTTTATCGTCATCGCGCACGATACCGAGCGCCGGCCGCTGTTGTTGTTGCCACTCGCGCTCCGCCGCCAGCACGGCATTCGCACCGCCAGATTCATGGGCGGCAAGCATGCCACCTTCAACATGGCGCTGTGGGACGGCGATTTTGCCGCAGGCGCAACGCTCGCCGACCTCGATGCGCTGCTAGCGGGATTATGCGAACGCGCCGAGGCCGACGTTCTGGCGCTCACCCAACAGCCCCGGCGCTGGCAGGATATGCCGAACCCGATGGCGCTGCTGCCGAACCAGCCCTCGGTCAACGATTGCCCATTGCTGGCGATGACGCCGGGCGCGGCGCCATCGGAGCTGATCAGCAACTCGTTCCGCCGCCGCCTCAAGGGCAAGGAGCGCAAGCTGCAGGCGCTTGCGGGCTATCGCTATCACGTCGCGACATCGGACGCCGACATCAAACGGCTGCTCGACTGGTTCTTTGCCGTCAAACCGCTGCGGATGGCGGAGCAGAAACTGCCCAACGTGTTCGCGGACCCGGGAGTGGAGGATTTCGTCCGGGATGCCTGCATGACACGGCTTGCGGGCGGCCGCGCCATCGACATTCACGCGCTCGAATGCGACGACGAGGTGATCGCGATCTTCGCCGGCGTCGCCGACGGGTACCGCTTTTCGATGATGTTCAATACCTACACGATGTCGGGCAGTTCGCGCTACAGCCCCGGCCTGATCCTGATGCGCAACATCATTGACCACTATGCCGGGCGCTCCTACCGCGCACTCGATCTCGGCATCGGGTCCGACGACTACAAGAGGCTGTTCTGCAAGAGCGACGAGCCGATCTTCGACAGCTTCATCCCGCTCAGCCCGCGCGGCAGGATAGCAGCCGGCGCGATGTCGGGCCTCAACCGCGCCAAGCATCTGGTGAAGCACAACCAGGCGCTGCTGCACGTCGCGCAAAAAATGCGAAGCGCGCTGCACCGGTGAAGCTTCGACCAACCCGCGCGCTTCAAGCGACCTAGAACCTATAGTTCATTCCGAGGCGGACAATCTGACCGGTGAATTTTGCAGTCGCCTGCAGACCTACTGTATCAGATCCGGGGAAAGCAAAGACAGGGTGCGCGTCATAGGACGCCGAGCCGAGGTCGAAATATAGATACTCTGCTTTCACCGTCCATCGTGGGCCGACGGCGACTTCGGTGCCTCCGCCGACAGTCCATCCAAGCCGGGTACTGGAGATCGAGCCCGCCGCGCAAAAGGCGTTTTGCGCGCAATCCTGTCCAGGGACAATAATGTTGGTCGACGCCCGTATCCCGCCAAAGGCAAAGCCTCCGGTACCATAGAGCAGCCATCCCGGCGTCGCCAGCGCGCCCAATCGGCCGCGCACCGTTCCGAACCAGTCGAGGTGCTGCTCCTGCGTCGTTGTCAGCGCGGGCCAACCATGCTGCGTGCCAAGCGCCGCCGTCGCGCTGCCGTTGAGTCCGGCGTAGGAGATGTCCGCCTCGAATCCGGCCAGCAGTCGATTACTTTGAAAATTGTAGCCAGCCTGAAGACCGCCGGTGAAGCCTTGCATGTTGGGGGCGAGCGAAGTCGGAAGAATTCCGAGTGTTTGGCCGATCTGGAACAAAAACCGATCAAGGCCCACAAAGTCGACGGCGCTCGGACTCCAGGCGTAGCCGGCGTGAAGGCCAGCGTACCAGCCGGTCCAATCGTATCGCGGCTCAGCGATCGGGGCCTTGGTCGGCATCCGCTCCAAAAGGTCCGCTGCGTCAGCGCCGCCGCAGGCGATCAAGACCGACAGCACGCCTCCGAAAATCAGCCTTGGAGCGAGGCCCCGGCCACACTGGAAGGAAACGCGGGAAGTCGTCATGATAGAAAGCCCCAATGTTCGGATCTGCCTGTTGGCTGGACGATGACTAGAAGGAAGAGACGTTGGGGGTCTTGGCTGGAGAGGGACTGCGGTGCGGACCATGAGATACTCGATGGTCGAATTGAACCTGGTGTTGCCGAGAGGTGACAGACCGAGACCGGTCCGTTCGGCTCTCAATGGGGCAACTCCGGAAAAACGATTCTCGCGAGTATCTCCGCATTGCCGCAAGCGCTGTTGTCCAGGGAGCTACGACCGACCGCCATTGTGCCGTCAGGAATTTTCCATGCCCGCGACACCCCGCCCTCTGAACGAGTTCTGATCATTGATCGCCCCGCCGCCCAAGCCCCTCGCCCAGCCGGACAGCTTCGTATTCTCAACCAACGACCTTCCCGAGAAGGACAGGTTCGCGATCTGGTGCGAAGCCTTCCTGCGCCACTACATGGCGCTCGAATCAGAATCCCATACCGATGGCCCATATTTCGGACGCATGCAGTTCCGCAACTACGATAGCATCGCGATCGGCGCGCTCGACGGGTCCGCCGGCCGCTTCACCCGCACGCGGCAGCTCATCACCGACGGCGAGGATTCCTTCATGCTGCTGTTCTCGCGGGGCGGCGACGTCCATGTCACACAACATGGCGTCGAGGCGACGATCGGCCGAGGCGGCGGCATCGTGCTGGATTCAACCCGGCCATTCTCGGTGACCGGTCGCGACTTCGTCAAGTCCTGGGCTATCAAGTTGTCGCGCCGGGATCTGTCGTTACTGATGCCTGACCACGACGATCTCGGAGGCCGCACGATCGGCGCAGACAACCCTGCTGCGCGGCTGTTGATGGGATATCTCGATCAGGCCGCGGCTACCGCGACGATGGATGATCAGCTATCCCGAATGTTCGGCAAGCACGTGCTCGATCTCGTCGCGCTGGGTTTCGGTGCAAGCCGCGACGCCCACGAGACGATCACGCAAGGTGGCGTGCGTGCGGCTCGGCTGAGCGCGGTCAAGGCCGACGTTCTGGCCAACATCGGCCATCCGGGTCTCACGCTCAATGTGGTCGCGTTGCGGCAGGGCATTTCGGCCAGTTACATTCGCAAGCTGTTCGATAGCGAAGGCACGAATTTCACCGCCTTCGTACACGGCCTGCGATTGCAGCGCGCGCACCGCATGCTGAACGATTTACGCTCCGCAGGCCTGAAGATCAGCGTCATCGCCTTCGAAGCCGGTTTCGGCGATTTGTCCTATTTCAATCGCACGTTCCGTCGCGCCTACGGTGTTTCACCGTCCGATATGCGCGCGGAAATGCTGCGTCGGGAAAAAGATCGATAGCGGCGACGACCGAAAGCGGCGACTCTGCCTGCAGCCGAGCGAACGACGCGAACTATCTTCAGGCCGCCACGACGACCCGCGTGCCGGGCTCGACGGCATCGGAGGGCTGAACCGGCTCGCTCAACATCGTCACCTCGGAAAAGCCCACCGCCCTCAGCTGATCGCACATCAGCGTACGGGCGTCCGCGGTCATCGAGGTATCCGGCACCACCACGGCGCGCGCCTGTGTGGTCAGCAACTCCGCCGGTAATTCGGACGCGGCGCCGGCATCCAGCAGCACGTGGTCGTAGACCCGCAGCAGGGCATCGATTGCGAGCGTCAGCCGCGGCGACTGCAGCAGCGCGCGGTCGAAGCCCGGACGTCCGGCGCCGACGAGATGAACGCGCGACAGCCGGTCCCTGGTGATCACTTGCGAAAACGACGCCTCGCCCAGCATCAATTCCGCCAGTCCCGGCGCCGCCGGATCGACCGATACGGCCGGAATCGTTGGCGACGATGCCGACAGATCAACCACCACGACCCTGGCGTCACCCGCGAGCAGGCGGGCCAGCGTCAGCGCCGTCAGCGTGATGCTCTCGCCGGAGGCGGTACCGAGGACCGTGACCTTCCGGGCGGTTTCGCCGGCGTCGCGCAGATGCCCGGCAAGGTTTTCGATTTCAGCGAGCTCGGGCGCGATATTTGGAGACATCTCTGGAGCGATCTCGGCGCGGAGTGCGGCCGGACTTTCCGGACGGATGTCGTCGAATACGGGCTCGCGATCAGCCGTGGCAAGCTCGGCAGCGTCCTCCGCCGCCTCCGCCGCCGCCGGAACACGGCGCCGACCCGGAGACGACACGAATACGGCGACCGCGTGCGGCGCGGTCACGCGCAGAAGCTCGCCGGTCGCGATCGCGCCCGCGCTCAGCATCAAGGTTGCCAATGTCGCGATCAGCACGATCGGCAGCTTCTTCGGATAGGCCGGAGCGTTGGACACACTGGCGCGGGAAATGATGCGGCTGTCGGCGGGTGCGGCATCGATGTTCTCGCGGGTATTGGCCTCGCGGTATTTCGCCAGATAGGATTCCAGGAGGTCGCGTTGCGCCTTGGCTTCCCGCTCAAGCGCGCGAAGCTGGACGTCGTTGCCATTGGTCGAGGTCGCCTGCTTCTTCAGTTGCTCGAGGCTGGCGCTCAGGCCGTCGACCCGGCCGCTGGCGATGCGCGCATCATTGTCGAGCGAGCGCGAGAGCTTGCTGGCTTCGTCTCGAATTTGGCGGTCGAGGTCGGCGAGCTGCGCCTTCAGCTCCTTGATGCGCGGATGATTGTCGAGCAGCGTCGATGATTGCTCGGCAAGCTGGCCGCGCAGCGTGACGCGCTGTTCGGACAGCCTGCGGATCAATTCCGAATTGAGCACTTCCGACGCCTCGATCGGCTTGCCGCTCTGGAGCATTTCGCGGATCAGCCGCGCCTTCGATTCCGCGTCCGATTTCAGCGCGCGCGCGTTGTTCAACTGCGTGTTCAGCTCGCCCATCTGCTGGTTCGACAGCGTGGTGTTGTTGGTGCCGACGAACAGGCTCGATTTCGAGCGGAAATCCTCGACGCGGGATTCGGCATCCGCGACCTTCTTGCGAAGACTGTCGATCTCGCCCGACAACCACTGGCTGGCGGCTTTGGCCTGCTCCTGCCGCGCATTCTGCTGCAGCACCAGATAGCCTTCCGCGATCGAGTTGGCGACGCGCGCCGCCAGGTCCGGATCGCGCGACTGGAACTCGATGACGATGACCCGCGATTTATCGACCGCATAGGCGGTGAAGCGGTCGTAATAGGCATCCAGCACGCGCTCTTCCGGCGTCAGCGAGAACGGATCGCGGCCGATCCCGAACAGCGCCAGCAGCGACTTCAGCGGCGATATCCCCTGCAGCACCGGATCGAATTCCGGCAGCTCGGCGAGCTTGTTCTTCCTGATGACTTCACGGGCGAGATCCCGCGACAGCAACAGCTGGACCTGACTGGTGACGGCCTCGGCATCGAGCGAGGTCCGCTCCTCGTTGCGTTCGCCGGTCGGCCGCAGGAATACATTCTCGCGCCCATCGACCAGGATGCGCGCTTCGGATTTGTATCGCGGCGTCACCAGATTGACGGCGGTGATCGACAGTACGGCGGCGAGCAGCGTCGGGAAGATGATCCAGCCCCGCTTTCGCGCCAGGGCCTGGCCGAGGGCGCCGAAATCCAGATCGCCAGCCACGGTGGTAGCGCCCGCATTGGCGACGGGCGTGGGCTCGGCGACGGCCCGCTGGACCTCGGGCTTTTCCTTGCCCGCGCGGCCCTCGCCCGCACGCCAGAACGCTAAACGCATCGCACACTCCCGCAGACGCCACGACTCCACTCGACCGGGGCGATTACACTCCATTAAGGTTGCCGCTGGGTTAATCGCGCGGATTTGTGGCTGGCAAAGACGGCCCTTCCCGACGCGGTCATGCTTTGTTAACCATGAAAGTCCTTAATCGGAATCGACAATTTCCTCAGGGTTTTCCGATGCGAGGCGCGCGCGCCGTCATGGTCAGTCTGGTCGCCGCGCTCACCCTGCCGGGCTGCATCCGCACGGCCGGCCCGGTCGCGATGGCGCAGCCGCAGGGCGATCTCGACGCGATGGCCTATGGCTCGTCCTACGCCATGGCAGCGACCCCCGTCGCCTATGCGGCCGCGCCGGGGCTTGCTGATTATGACACATCCTACAAGCTCGATGCCGGCGACAAATTGCGGGTCGTGGTCTATGGCCAGGAAGGCCTCACCAATACTTACGCGATCGATGCCGGTGGCTCGATCACCATGCCGCTGATCGGCGCGGTGCCCGCGCGCGGACGAACGCCGGCGGGCTTGGCCGCCGAGATAACCGCCAAGTTGCGCCACGGCTATATCCGCGACCCCTCGGTGGCGGTGGAGATCGAGTCCTACCGCCCGTTCTTCATCCTCGGCGAGGTCGCCGCCCCCGGCCAATATCCCTACGTACCCAACATGAGCGTCGAGAGCGCGGTGGCGATCGCCGGCGGCTTCTCGCCGCGCGCCCGGCGCGACGCCGTCACGCTGACCCACACCGACGCTTCCGGATCGATGCGCATGGTGGCGC
>JBAUUA010000298.1:0-5492 GCA_049582465.1 Bradyrhizobium sp.
CCATCATCCCGGCCAAGGATCACGCCGAAGCCTTTTTGATGGTCGAGACCGATCGCGCAGTGGCGTTCGTGATGGACGATATCCTGCTGGCGAGCCTGGTTGCCGGCTCCAAGGAGCCGGCGGCCTATGCCATTTCCAGCGATGCGTTCTCCAAGCCCGAGCCCTACGGCATCATGCTGCGCAAGGACGATACAGCCTTCAAGAAGGTGGTCGATGCCGCTACCGCCGCGCTCTACAAGAGCGGAGAGGGCCAGAAGCTCTACGACAAATGGTTCATGTCGAAAATCCCGCCGAAGGGCCTCAATCTCAACACGCCGATCGGTCCGGAGCTGAAGCATGAATTCGCCAGTCCCTCGGATTCGCCGGATCCCGACTCCTACAAGACGATGTAACCAAAGCGATGCAAGCTCTGCCGGCTCACGGAACGGCCTTGGCCGTTGCATGAGCCGGTCGGCGATGTAGCGCTGGCGCACGGAAGGCTCTGTGAATTATCACTGGAACTGGCGCATCTTCTGGGAGCCGGCTCCGAACGGGACCGGCACCTATCTCGACATGCTGCTGTCGGGGCTGGTTCTGACCATCGAGACCGCGATCTGCGCCTGGATCATTGCGCTGGTGTTCGGATCGGTCGTCGGCGTGTTGCGCACGCTGCCATCGAAGGCGGCGTCCTGGACCGGCTTCGCCTATGTCGAATTCTTCCGCAACATGCCGCTATTGGTGCAGCTGTTTCTCTGGTTCTTCGTGCTGCCGGAACTGCTGCCGCAGGCGTGGGGGCTTTGGCTCAAGCAGATTCCCAACGCGCCGTTCTATACCGCGGCGATCGGCATCGGCCTGTTCATGTCGGCGCGGGTGGCCGAACAATTGCGGGCCGGCATCGGATCGCTGCCGCGCGGCCAGAAACTGGCCGCGACAGCGCTCGGGCTGACGACGGCGCAGACCTACGCCTACGTGCTGCTGCCGATGGCGTTCCGCATCATCATGCCGCCGTTGACCTCGGAATTCCTCAATACCATCAAGAATACGTCGGTGGCCATCACCATCGGCCTGATCGAATTGACCGGCGAGGCCCGCTCGATGCAGGAATTCTCGTTTCAGGTGTTCGAGGCCTTCACGGCCGCCACCGTGCTCTACCTCCTGATCAATATCGTGGTCGTGATCGCGATGCGCTTCCTGGAGCGCGCGATCGCGATTCCCGGCTACATCTCGGGGAAGTGAGCGGGCGCCGATGTTTTCCAATTTCGATTTCGATGTCATCCGCCGCTCGCTCGGTTATCTGTTTTTCGACGGCATGACGTTCACGCTGACTCTGACGGGGCTGGCCGCGCTTGGCGGCCTGATCTTTGGCACGCTGATTGCGCTGATGCGGCTGTCGGACTTCAAACTGCTCGGCCGCGTCGCCGGGCTCTATGTCGACCTGATGCGGTCGCTGCCGCTGGTGCTGGTGATCTTCTGGTTCTATTTCCTGGTGCCCTATATCGGACAATGGCTGACGGGGTCGTCGCGGCCGATCCATGTCGGCGCGTTTGCCTCCTCGCTCGTCACCTTCGTGATGTTCGAGGCGGCGTATTTCTCGGAAATCATGCGGGCCGGCATCCAGTCGATCTCGAAGGGACAGCCGGCAGCCGCCCAGGCGCTCGGCCTGACCTACAGCCAGACCATGCGCTATGTCGTGCTGCCGCAGGCGTTCCGGAACATGCTGCCGGTGCTGCTGACCCAGACCATCGTGCTGTTCCAGGACACCTCGCTGGTCTATGTGCTGTCGATCCCGGACTTTCTGGGGGCGGCCAGCAAGGTCGCACAGCGCGACGGGCGGCTGGTCGAAATGTATCTGTTCGCCGCGCTGGTCTACTTTATCATTTCCTGTGCGGCATCGTTCGGGGTCAGGCGCCTGCAGGCCCGCGTCGCCTTCGTGCACTAGCGAGAACCCCATGATCGAAATCAGCCACGTCGACAAATGGTACGGGCCGAGCTTTCAGGCGCTGAAGGACTGCACCACCCGCGTCGGCAAGGGCGAAGTAGTGGTGGTATGCGGTCCATCGGGCTCCGGGAAATCGACACTGATAAAATGCGTCAACGCGCTGGAGCCGTTCCAGAGCGGCGAAATCGTCGTCGACGGCATCAGGGTCAACGATCCCAAGACTGACCTGCCGAAGCTGCGCGCCCGGGTCGGCATGGTGTTTCAGCATTTCGAATTGTTCCCGCATCTGAAGATCATCGAGAACCTTTGTCTCGCGCAGCAAAAGGTGCTGGGACGCAGTCATGATGAAGCCGTCGCCAAGAGCGCAAAGCTGCTCGACCGCGTCGGCCTGAAGGACCACGCCCTGAAATACCCGGCCGAACTGTCCGGCGGCCAGCAGCAGCGCGTCGCCATCGCACGCGCCCTGGCAATGGACCCGATCGCCATGCTGTTCGACGAGCCGACCTCGGCGCTCGATCCCGAGATGATCAGCGAGGTGCTCGACGTGATGGTCGACCTCGCCCGCGAGGGCATGACCATGATGGTGGTGACCCATGAGATGGGTTTTGCCAGCAAGGTGGCCCACCGGGTCATCTTCATGGACAACGGCGAAATCGTCGAGGATGCGCTGAAGAGTGATTTCTTCGGCAAGCCCCGCAGCGACCGCGCGCAGAGGTTTTTATCGAAGATATTGTCGCATTAGTGTCATTCCGGGATGCGCCTCTTGGCGTAGGCCCGGAATCCATACTCCCGATCGTGGTTATGGATTCCGGGCTCGCGACCTCGTCGCGCCCCGGAATGACGGCGATGAGGGTTTATCCGCATTAACAAATTGCGTATATGGATCCGTAGTATCGCTTCGCATGCCCCTCAGGAGAACCCGCTTGGATCAGATCGCTTACGTCAACGGTTCGTTCGTGCCGATGTCAGAGGCCAAGGTCTCGATACTGGACCGCGGCTTTTTGTTCGCCGACGGCATCTATGAGGTCGCCGCCGTGCTGGACGGCAAGTTGATCGACAACGCCTCGCATTTGGCGCGGCTGGAGCGCTCGGTTGGCGAGATATCGCTTGATCTGCCCGAGACCACCGAGCGGATCCAGGAGATCCAGAAGGAACTGGTCGCGCGCAACAGCCTCGTCAACGGCATGGTCTATCTGGAGGTGACGCGCGGCGCCGATACCGGGCGCGATTTCGCGTTCCCGAAAGGCGTCAAGCCGACGCTGATCATATTCACCTCCGTCAAGGACATCATCAACGCGCCGTCGGCGAAAACCGGCATCGGCGTGATCACGGTGCCCGACCTCCGCTGGGCGCGGCGCGACATCAAGAGCGTGGCGTTGCTGGCGCAGGTGTTGGCGAAACAGGCCGCAGCGGAAGCCGGCGCCGGAGAGGCCTGGATGGTCGAGGACGGCAAGGTGACCGAGGGCGGTTCGTCCTCGGCCTTCATCCTGACCCAGGACGACGTGATCGTGACGCGGCATAATTCGTCGGCGATCCTCCCGGGCTGCACCCGCAAGGCGGTGGTGGCGCTCGCCGAAGAGCGCCAGCTTCGGATCGAGGAGCGGCCGTTCACGATCGCGGAAGCGCTGGCGGCCAAGGAAGCCTTCATTACCAGCGCCACCGTGTTCGTGCAGGCGGTGGTCTCGATCGACGGCAAGAGCGTCGCCAACGGCAAGCCGGGCCCGATGACCGGCCGTTTGCGCGAGATCTATGTCGAATTCGCCAAGGCCACCGCGGTGTAAACCAAAGCGTTTTCAAGCGAAGTGGATACCGGTTCGCGTAAAGAAAACGCGTCGATTAAAGACCAAAGTGCGATGCCGTGGCGTGATCACGCCGCGGCCTTGGCCCTGATGGGCGGAATCGAGCGAAAGCTGATGGCGATCCGGTTCCAGGCGTTGATGGTGGCAACCAGCATGGTCAGGTTGACCGTCTCTTCCTCCGAGAACTGCTTGCGGACTTCCTCGTAGACATCGTCGGGCACGTGGGTTTGCGACACCAGCGTCACCGCCTCGGTCCAGGCCAGCGCGGCGCGTTCGCGGTCGGTATAGACCGGGGCCTCACGCCACGCATTCAACAGATACAGGCGCTGCTCGGTCTCGCCGTGCTTGCGCGCGTCCTGGGTATGCATGTTGATGCAGAAGGCGCAGCCGTTGATCTGCGAGGCCCGTGTCTTGACCAGTTCGATCAGCGATTGCTCGAGGCCGGTGCCCTGGACATGGGTCTCCAGCGCGCCGAGCGCTTTGATGGTATCGGGGGCGGCCTGGTAGAAATTCATCCGGGGTTTCATGGTCGTTCTCCTTTGCTGGTTTGAGGAAATTTCCTAATGCGCGCCGCCGGCTTCAAGATGGCCGGGCTTCTTGAGCAGCAAGGCCGCCATGAGCGCAACGATCAGCACGGCGCCGAGCAGATAGAAGGTGTCGCTGAAGGCGAGGATGAACGCCTGCTTCTGCACGATGTGGCCGATCGCGACATAGGCGCGGCGCGCTGCGTCAACGCGATCGATGACGCCGTGGTTCATGAAATATTGCGTGAGCGCTTCGAGCCGGGTGCGCGTCGCCTGTTCCAGCAGCGACACCGACTGGCTCAGCACGTTGGAGTGATACTGCTCGCGCTTGGTCAGGAAGGTCTGCAGCACGGCGATGCCGACGGCGCCGCCGAGGTTGCGCATCATGTTGAACAGTCCCGACGCGGAACCGGCATTCTCGTGCTCGATGCCCGCGGTCGCCACCGCCGACAGCGGCGCGAATGCCAGCGCCTGGCCGACGGCACGAACCACGTTGGGCCAGAACAGCTGGTCGGAGCCGGTGTCCGACGTCATGAAGATGTTCATGAAATTGGAGGCGGCGAACAGCGCGAAGCCGACGCCGATGACGAGCCGCGGGTCGAAGCGCCGCATCAGCCGCGGCACCAGCGGGATCAAGACCAGTTGCGGCAATCCGGTCCAGGCCAGCACCATGCCGATCTGCTCGGCATTGTAGCCCTGGATGCGCGACAGATAGACCGGCAGGATGAACACCGAGCCGTACAGCGCGACGCCGAGCAGGAAATTGGCGAGAATGCCGAAGCCGAAATTGCGGCGGGCGAGCAGCCGCAGATTGAGCAGCGGCTTCTTGGTCGTCAGTTCGATGAGCAGAAACAGCGCAAGCGCGACCGCGGCGATGATCGACAGGCGGACGATGAAGGCTGAGCCGAACCAGTCGTCCTTGTTGCCTTCCTCGAGCACGGTCTGCAGCGCGGAAAGGCCGATCGCCATGGTGATGACGCCCGGCCAGTCGCCGTCGCGCAGCAGCGAAAGCTTCATCGGCTTTGCTTCCAGCGAGAACCACAGCATGCCGATCATCAGCGCGCCCGGCACCAGGTTGACATAGAAGATATACTGCCAGCCCCAGTTCTCCGTGAGATAGCCGCCGATGGTCGGGCCGATCGCGGGCGCGAAGGTGGCCGACAGCGCGAACAGCGCCAGCCCGGCCGGCTGCTTCGCCTTCGGCAACAGCGTGATGATCAGCGTAAAGGCCATCGGGATCAGCACGCCGCC
>JBAUUA010000299.1:0-3081 GCA_049582465.1 Bradyrhizobium sp.
CCGGTGTTCAAGTCGAACTGGGAATTGTCGTCGGCGCGCGCGATCTCGGTGGTGCAGTATCTGATCTCGCTCGGCGTGCCGCCGCAGCGCCTCGTCGCCGCCGGTTTCGCCGAGTTCCAGCCGCTCGATACCGCGGCGACCGAAGAAGCCTACAAGCGCAACCGCCGCATCGAGCTGAAGCTGACGGAACGGTAGGATGACGAAATCATAGCGTTGATGACCGCGCCCTACCATCTTCGCCCCTACCGCGCCGAGGACGAGGACGCGCTCATCGCGCTGTGGCAATTGACCTGGCAGCAGGCCTATCCCTCGATCGATTTTGCCGCGCGCACTCCGTGGTGGCGCGAGCGCTGGCGCAGCGAACTGGTGCCGAAGGCGGCGATCATCGTCGCGGAGCAGGCGGGCACCCCGGTCGGCTTCGTCACCATCGATGCCTCGGGCTATCTCGACCAACTGGTGGTCGCCCCCGACCATTGGGGTTCGGAGCTGGCCACGGCACTCGTCAATGAGGCAAAGCGCCGGTCGCCCGACCGCATCACGCTGCTGGTCAACCAGGACAATGCCCGCGCCATCCGCTTCTACGAGCGTAACGGGTTCGTCCATGCCGACGAGGATGTGAATCCGACGTCGGGACGGCCGGTCAGGAAGATGGAGTGGAAGGGGTAGCGCGGTTTCTTTCCCTCTCCCCTTGTGGGTGTTCAGACCGGAGACAAGGTGGACAGATGTTCGGAGACATCGTGGACACTTTCGACAGCGAATCAAGGAGGCTGTCGGATGCCGTTCCACGAGGTGTGCCGGATGGACGCGAGATTGGAATTTGTGATGTTGGCGTCGGCGGAAGGGGCGAATGTTCAGAAGCTGTGCCGTCGCTTCGGCGTCAGCCGGACGACCGGCTACAAGTGGCTGGAGCGTTGGCGGCTCGAAGGGATGGCGGGGCTTCGGGAGCTGTCGCGTCGTCCGCGGAATTCGCCATCGCGCAGCGCTGCGGTGACGGAGAAAGCAGTGCTTTCGGTACGTGCGGAGCATCCGGCCTGGGGCGGCCGCAAGATCGCCAGGCGGCTGAAGGATCTGGGGCAGGAAGCGATTCCGGCACCCTCGACGGTGACGGCGATCTTGAAGCGGCATGGGGTCGAGTTGGGCGCACACGGCGGTGGCCAGTCCGCCTTCACCCGCTTCGAGCGGGCGCGGCCAAACGAGTTGTGGCAGATGGACTTCAAGGGCCACGTGGCCTTGCACACTGGCCGGCTTCATCCACTGACCGTGCTCGACGATCACTCGCGCTTCTCCGTGGTGCTTGCGGCCTGTGCCAACGAGCGGACCGAGACAGTCAGGCAGCAGCTCATCATCGCCTTCCGCCGCTACGGCCTGCCGGAGAGGCTGATCACCGACAACGGCTCGCCCTGGGGCGACGGACCGGGTAGCCCGTTCACTCCGCTCGGGGTCTGGCTGATCGAGCACGACATCAAGATCAGCCATTCGCGGCCCTATCATCCGCAGACCATGGGCAAGGACGAACGCTTCCACCGCAGCCTCAAGGCTGAGGTGCTGTCCGGCCCACCCTTTGCCGATCTCGCCGCTGCCGAGAGCGCCTTCGACCGCTGGCGCAACGTCTACAACTCGCAACGGCCGCATGAAGCGCTCGAGCTTGCTGTTCCGGCGAGCCGCTATCAACCGAGCCCGCGCGACTATGTCGAGACCATCGCTGCCTTCGAATGCGCTCCGGGAGACATCGTGCGCCGTGTCCAGCAGGGCGGTCACCTCAGCCTCCTCGGCCGCGCCATCAAAGTCCCCAAGGCCTTCCGTGGCAAAGCTGTCGCGTTCCGGCCAACCACACACGATGGCGTCTTCGACGTCGTCTTCCGAACCCAGATGATTGCAACCATCGACATCCGGCCCCTCGACTGCAGGCCAGAAAGTGTCCACGATGTCTCCGAACATCTGTCCACCTTGTCTCCGGTCTGAACAGTGGGAGAGGGTGGCACGGACGCGCGAAGCGCGTTCGTGACGGGTGAGCGACTATCTGAAGAGTCAAGTTGCATTGGCGTATTGGGCACGCGCATCGCGTGCTTTTGCGTTGAGGCGGACGAGCAGTTTACGTGCGAGGGCGATGCGGACCACCATTTTTTCTTTTCCTTTGGCGCGCAACCTGTCGCGGAACGCGCCGAGGCTTTGGTCGTAACGTGCGGCGATGGCGGCGACCAGGAACAGGATCGAACGCACACTGGAACGTCCGCCACGAACCGGCCGCTTGCCTTTCCGCTTACCACTATCGTTGGCGATCGGGGCGACGCCGACGAGCTTGGCAATGGCCTTGTTGGAGTAGGTGCCGATCTCCGGCAACTCGGCCATCAGGCGGGCGACGGTCCGGCCGGCCACGCCCTTCACCGAACGAAATGTTTCGGCGAGCTGTGCCCACAGCGGATCGTCGTCGATCATGGACGCGATCTCACCCTCCAGGCTGCGCGACTGCCGCTTCAGCAATGCGATCACCTCGTCGATGCTCGCCAGCATCTCGGCATTATCGAGCAGGCTGGAACGGCGCTGCTTCTGCACGGTGAGATCGCAGGTCACCTGGCGGAGCCTTGCCACAAGGGCCTTGATGCGCTGCTGGGCCTGGCTCGGCGGCGGCGTCGGCTGCAGGCCTTTGTCACGAGCGAAGCGGGCGATAATCCTGGTATCGATCCGATCCGTCTTCTCCAGCACGCCCATCGCCTCGGCATATTGCCGGACGTTGCGCGCGTTGGTCACGGCACAGGGCAGGCCTTCTTCCCACAGCAGCAGGAACGCCTTGCGCTCATAACCCCCGGTCGCCTCCATCGCCACCAGGTCCGTCCTGTGCTGGCGGCAGAACGCTGCCAGCGCCGCGATCCCGGCACTATTGTTCCGGAAGCTGCCACGGATAGCCCCGGGATCGATACAGGCATCGAGACTGGCCTTCGAAATATCCACTCCACAAATGATCTTCATCACGGTAACCTGCCTTGTGCGTGCGATTGTGATCAACCGACTGTTCGGTCGTACGTGACAACGGCAAAGATCCCAGGCTCACCCACGGTTGTTGCCGGAGGGGTATCGGGCGAC
>JBAUUA010000300.1:0-5936 GCA_049582465.1 Bradyrhizobium sp.
GAACGGCGACATCTATCTCGACAGTTACGCCGGCTGGTATTCGGTGCGCGACGAAGCCTATTACGCCGAGGACGAAACCACAGTCGGCGAGGACAATGTGCGGCGCGGGCCGCAGGGCACGCCGGTCGAATGGGTCGAGGAGCGGAGTTATTTCTTCAAGCTGTCCGCCTATCAGGACAGGCTTTTGGCGCTCTATGAAAGCCAGCCGGATTTCATCGGTCCGGACTCGCGCCGGAACGAGGTGGTCAGCTTCGTCAAGAGCGGCCTTCGGGACCTGTCGATTTCGCGCACCACCTTCGACTGGGGCGTGCGGGTTCCCGCCGATCCCGAACACGTCATGTATGTCTGGGTCGATGCGCTCACCAACTATATTACGGGCGTCGGCTTCCCCGACGAGAACGACCCGAACTGGCGCTACTGGCCGGCCGACGTGCATATCATCGGCAAGGACATCATCCGCTTTCACGCCGTGTACTGGCCGGCATTCCTGATGTCCGCGGGCATTCCCGTGCAGAAGCGGGTCTACGCCCACGGCTTCCTGTTCAACAGGGGCGAGAAGATGTCGAAATCCGTCGGCAACGTCGTCGATCCGTTCAACCTCGCCGACCAGTACGGCGTCGACCAGATGCGCTACTTCTTCCTGCGCGAAGTGCCGTTCGGGCAGGACGGCAGCTATAATCACGAAGCCATCGTCGCGCGCATCAATGCCGATCTCGCCAACGATCTCGGCAACCTCGCGCAGCGTTCGCTGTCGATGATCGGCAAGCAGTATGCCGGCGTGCTGCCGGAGCCGGGCGAATTCAGCGACAACGACAGGGCGATCCTGGCGCAGGCCGACGGCATGATCGCGCTGGCAAGGACCGCGATGGCGACCCAGCAGATTCATCAGGCGCTCAATGCGGTCTGGGCCGTGGTGGCGGAAGCCAACCGCTATTTCGCGGGCGAAGCGCCGTGGGCGCTGGCAAAGACCGATCCGAAACGCCAGGCCACGGTGCTCTACGTGACGGCCGAAGTCGTCCGCCAGATCGCGATCCTCGCGCAATTTGCGATGCCGGCGGCGTCTGCAAAGATGCTCGACATTCTCGGCATTCCCGACGACATCGAGTCGCGCAATTTTGCGGCGCTCGGCGCGCGGATCTTGCCGGGCACCGCGTTGCCGGCGCCGGCGCCGGTGTTTCCGCGTTACGTCGAACCGGCGGCGTGAACAGGCGAAGCCGATGCTGGTCGACAGCCACTGTCATCTTGATTTTCCCGATTTCGCCGATGACCTCGACGGCATCGTGGCGCGCGCTGCCGCTGCTGGCATCGGACGCATGGTCACGATCTCGACCCGGGTGAGGCGGCTTGGCGGATTGCTCGCGATCGCCGAGCGATTTCCGGACGTCTATTGCTCGGTCGGCACCCACCCGCACCACGCCGACGAAGAAGACGGCATTCCTGCAGGTGAGTTGATCGAGCTGACGCGCTATCCCAAGGTCGTGGCGCTGGGCGAGGCAGGGCTGGACAATTTCTATGACAACGGTTCACCCGAAACCCAGGAGCGCGGCTTCCGCGCCCATATCGCGGCGGCCCGCGCCACCGGCCTGCCGCTGGTCATTCATACCCGCGACGCGGACGAGGCTTGCGGACGCATCCTCGAAGACGAGATGGCCAAGGGATCGTTTCGCGCCGTGCTACATTGCTACACCGGCGGGCGGGAACTGGCGATGAAGGCGATTTCCTTAGGCCTCTCGATTTCATTCACGGGCATCCTGACCTTCAAGAAATCGCAGGCGCTACGCGATCTCGCCGCCGAGCTGCCGGCCGACCGCATCATGGTGGAGACGGATGCGCCTTACCTCGCCCCCGGCAAATTCCGCGGCAAGCGCAACGAGCCGGCCTACGTGGTCGAAGTCGCGAAAGTGCTGGCGGAGACGCGCGGCGTCTCGCTCGAGGAGATTTCGCGTCAGACCACGGAGAACTTCTTTCGCCTGTTCTCCAAGGTGCCGCCTGTGAAAGCAGCTGCATGACGCTCACGCTCACGATTCTGGGCTGCGGATCCTCGGCCGGCGTTCCCCGTCCCGCGCTCGGCTGGGGCGCCTGCGATCCCAAGAATCCAAAGAACCGCCGCCGCCGCTGCTCGCTGATGGCCGAGCGGACTTCCGATCACGGGGTGACGCGGGTCGTGATCGACACCTCCCCAGATTTGCGCGAGCAATTGATCGACGCCAATGTCGACCATCTTGACGCGGTGTTCCTGACCCATGAGCACGCCGATCAGACCCACGGCATCGACGATCTCCGTTCCGTCGTGATGCATCAGCGCCGGCGCATCCCGGTCTATTTCAATCGGTCGACCGGCAAGGACATCATGCAGCGGTTTTCCTATTGCTTCGTGTCGCCGCCGGGCAGCGATTATCCGCCGATCCTGGACCATCATTCGATCGAGGCAGGCGAAACCCGCGAGATCGAAGGGAAGGGCGGCACGCTCTCGCTTTCAGCCTTCATCATGCAGCACGGCAATATTCCGGCGCTCGGCTACCGCGTCGCGGACGCCGTCTATACGCCCGATGTCAGCGACATCCCGCCCGAGAGCTGGCCTTTCCTGGAAAACCTCGACCTCTGGATCATCGACGGGCTGCGCTATGCTGCCCATCCCAGCCATTTCAGCGTCAACGACGCGCTGTCATGGATCGACCGCTTCAAGCCGCGCCGCGCCGTCATCACCAACATGCATTCCGATCTGGATTACGAGGTGCTGCGCCAGAGCCTGCCGCCGAATGTGATTCCGGCCCATGACGGAATGCGGCTGACGCTGGGGCAGGCGCGCTGAAATCCCGGGCCACATTGCCCCGTGGCAACGACCGACATCAGGAAATCAGCCGGCGCTGTGGGCGCCGGCTGATCCATCTCGACATTCCCTAAGGCCAGAATGGCCTAGTGATGATCGTCGCCGCGGTGGTCGTCGGCGTCGACCAGCCGGTCGCGATCGGTTCCCGGCGTGAACGAAACGCCGCGCAAGACTTCGCCGAATCGCGCGGTCCGGATCGCCGCAAAGCGCTCGCCGGCGGGAGCGCTGGTTGCCGCGAGATTATCGGTGATCATGACCAACTGGTTCGGGTCGGCGCCCTGGTCGCCGCCTCCGCTGACGGTCGAGGTGATCGCCCAGATCGTCGCGGTGCCATCGCGATTGACACGACCGACGATGTTGCGAAGGCCATCAGCGGCAGGCGCCCACGGCAGGCTGGTCTTCGGATTTTGCCCGGTGGGATAACCGGCGACCGTATAGGGCACGCCGAGGTTCAGCCCCGTCTGCAGCACATAGGCGAGTTTCCAGGCGCCGAGGGTGGAATCGAATACCCACTTCTGCAATCCGGCCCCGGTCTGCGCGGCGGCGGTCGTATATTTGCCGGAGGTCGGGTCAAAGGTGTTGGTTCCGTCGCCTTCGTCGGCGACATAAAGCGTCTTGGTGTCGGCGAACCAAACGCCGAACGGGAACGATGTCGCTGTCTTGGCCAGTGTCGTCGGGAAGCCCTTCAGGATACACATGTTGTAGGGAGTGACTCCCACCGTCTGCAGCTTGGTGGCGTCATAGGAGATCGGCGCCGCGGGGAGGGTCGCGGTTGGTCCAGGCAGACCGACGCCGTTCGGGCAGGCCAGCGGCTTGCCGTTGCCATCGAACCCGGTGGCGTCGATGAAATACACGGTGTTGATGCCGTTGCTGCCGCTGCCCTTGGTGAGATAGATCACATTGTTGAAGACTGTGAGGCCGCGGAAGTTGGTATCCTTGCCGGTCTTGTCAGCCTTGAGTCCGAGTTGCGTGACATTGAAGCTGCCCACCGGTGTCGGCAGGCCGGGGGTCTGCGCGGCGAGCGGCGTCCGCTCGGCCGTCAGGATTTGCGCACCTGCGCCCACGATGATTCCGTTCGGCTGGGGATTTGCACCGTTGCCGGCATTTCCGACCGTGTAAACCAGGTTGGCGCCGTTCTTGTTGTTCAGGATCGCGGTGCGGCCGTTGTTGCCGCTATAGGCATTGGTCTTCGTGAAACGAAAGTTGCCGAGTGCGTCGACTTCGGCGACCACGCGGTAATAGCTGCCGGGAACGGGATCGGTGGGATCGACCACGCCCGGCGTATTGGAATTCGAGACGTCGAGCGCGTTGATGGGGGCGAGGTAACCCATGAAGGTCACGACACGGCCATCGGTCGACAGATTGAGTGCGATCTCGGATTTGGAGGGGAAGCTGGTGACGACCTGATCCCCGGAGGGCTGGTCGCGGTGGTCGCCGCCACGGGGCACCTTCACCTCGAGCGAGTTGATGAACTTGCCGGACGGCTTGAGCTGATCCAGCACGATCTTGGAAGTAATGCCAAAGCTGGAATCGGCGATAACGTTATTGAAGACAAACGGATAGGCGCCGGAATCCGTCGCAGTCACGCAATTGGGAGCGACGCAATTGGGCGGCAGCAACGTCGTGCCCGCAACAACATTCGCGGGATTGTTGTCGTAGACGGAGCGACTGATCAGCAGATTGCCCGGTGCGAAGCTGTTTCCCGGTCTGAAACCGAAGTCGTCATCGTCTGCAAAGGCACCCGTGGTGCCGGCGACGCCCGACAAGAAGAGGGTGACGGCCAAACCCATGCGAAAAGCCGGCGGCCGGCTGTACACGCGCAATCCCGCAACATTCATTGAGGAAACCTCCCAGTTTTTCGCCTGCCATATGCGGCATGCGGCGATCACCGGGAGATTTGCCCCTGTTCTGTTACAGGGATAAGAATGGCGTGCGACCACGCACCGAAAGTCGGGAGCGGCACGCAGGTCTCGATCGAATCAGACAGTGGCGACTCGACGCCGCCTGTTCGGCGCGGAGTTCAAGGAACGTCCGTGGCGCGCGCTTCGTCCTCCGTGCGGCTCTCGACCGAACCTAGCGTTCGTCGCGCATGTACGGGCTGTGCTCGGAGACCAATCTCAGATTGGGGTCGGCGGACAGCGACGAATCAGGCGTTACCCGCATCTCGGAAAGTCGCTCGACACCTGCGGTAATCTGATAATCCTCAATGGCGAGCACGAGGGTCGTGATGAAAAAACCGGCACACAGGATCAGAAATGTCCACCTCATGGGCCTTCTCCATGTGATTTCCGCCTCAACACCTCTCCTAATGCATAATTGAGGCCAAAATTCCGGCGGATGCGGCTAGCGGCGCGGGGGCCGCCCCGCGAACGTGTCGTGGAGCTGCTGCCCGCGATGGCGGCGAACCGCAGGCTTGCAATATCCCCTCAGGCCGAAATCGCCTTGGCCGAATCCGCCTGGTTGCGCAGGATGAATTTCTGGATCTTGCCGGTCGAGGTCTTAGGAATGGAACAGAACACCACCGACTTCGGCGTCTTGAAGCCCGACATCTGGCTGCGGCAGAAGGCGATGATCTCGGCTTCGGTCGCGCGCGCGCCTTCCTTCAACTCGACGAACGCGCAGGGCACCTCGCCCCATTTGCCATCCGGCTTTGCCACCACGGCGGCGAACAGCACGGCGGGATGCTTGTAGAGCACGTCCTCGACCTCGACAGACGAGATGTTCTCGCCGCCGGAGATGATGATGTCCTTGGAGCGGTCCTTGATGATGACATAGCCGTGTTCGTCGAGCACGCCAAGGTCGCCGGTATGAAACCAGCCGCCGGCGAAGGCCTCCTGGGTGGCCTTCTCGTTCTTTAGGTAGCCCTTCATCACGATATTGCCGCGGAACATCACTTCGCCGATGGTCTCGCCGTCACGCGGCACCTCGCGCATGGTTTCGGGATCGAGCACGGTGACGGCTTCCTGCAGCGGGTAGGGCACGCCCTGCCGGCGCTTCATCTGGGCGCGCTGGTCGGGGGGCAGTTCATCCCAGCCCGGCTGCTCGGCGCAGACGGAGGCGGGGCCGTAGACCTCGGTCAGGCCGTAGACATGGGTCAGCTTGATGC
>JBAUUA010000301.1:0-8974 GCA_049582465.1 Bradyrhizobium sp.
GCATCGCGGTCATCACGTGCATGGAGACGCCGGTGGCGCCGATCGGATGGCCCTTCGCCTTCAATCCGCCGGAGGGATTGACCGGCAGCTTGCCGTCCTTCTGGGTCCAGCCTTCCTTGATGGCGCGTGCGCCCTGCCCGCGCGGCGTCAGGCCCATCGCTTCGTACTCGATCAATTCGGCGACGGTGAAGCAGTCGTGGGTTTCGACAAAGGACAGATCGGAAAGCTGCACGCCGGCCGATTGCAGCGCGCGCTGCCAGGCCACGGTGCAACCTTCGAACTGCAGGATGTCGCGCTTCGACATCGGCAGGAAGTCCTGGGCGTGCGCGGTGGCGCGGATGTTGACCGCCTTGCCCATGGTCTTTGCCGTTTCGGAATCGGTCAAAACCAGCGCTGCGGCGCCGTCGGAGACCAGCGAACAGTCGGTGCGCTTCAAGGGTCCCGCGACGAACGGGTTCTTCTCGCTCTCGGAGCGGCAGAATTCATAACCGAAATCCTTGCGCATCTGGGCGTAGGGATTGGCGACGCCGTTCTTGTGGTTCTTGGCGGCGATCATGGCGAGCGCATCGGACTGGTCGCCGTATTTCTGGAAATAGGCCTGCGCGATCTTGCCGAACACGCCGGCGAAGCCGCCGGGGGTGTCGCCGTCCTCCGGCAGATACGACGCCTTCAACAGGTTCTTGCCGATTTCGGCCGAAGGCGTCCGTGTCATCTGCTCGACGCCGACCACCAGCACGATCTTCGCTGCCCCTGCGGCAATCGCCCTGATGCCCTGATGCACGGCCGCCGAACCGGTGGCGCAGGCATTCTCCACCCGGGTCGCCGGCTTGAAGCGCAAGGCCGGATCGGCCTGTAGCACCAGCGATGCCGTAAAATCCTGCGGCGAGAAGCCGGCATTGAAATGCCCGAGCACGATCTCGTCGACATCGCCGGCCGAAATGCCGGCGTCGGCCAGCGCCTCGTTGGCAACCTTGACGACGAGGCTCTCCACGGTCTCGGTATCGAATTTGCCGAACGGCGTGTGCGACCATCCGACGATGCTGGCTGTCATGGCAGTTCTCCCTCAGATTTCGGCAAACAGGTCAGGCGACGAACTTACCACCAAGTTCATCCTCGATGTGAATGCTGATGATGTCGTCGAAGGTCTTTTCGGCCGTGGTGAAGCCGAGCTGGAGCGCGCGCTTCGGATCGAAATCGCGCGGCCAACCGCCGACAATGCCGACGATGAACGGATCCGGCTCGCGCTTGATGCGGGCGGCGACCTTGTCGCCCGCCACCCGCTTGAGCGCAGCGATCTGCTCGCCGACGGTCGCGGACAGGCCGGGCATGGTGAGGTTGCGGCGCGGGCCGACGACGGAGGAATCCAGGGTCGCGGCATGGAGCAGGAAGCCGACCGCCGAGCGCGGCGTGGCATGCCAGTGGCGGACGTCCTCGGACACCGGCAGGATCGCCTCCTTGCCGGCAAGCGGCTCGCGCAGAATGTTGGAAAAGAAGCCGGACGCCGCCTTGTTGGGCAAACCCGGCCGGATGCAGATGGTCGGCAGGCGGATGCCGATGCCGTCCATGAAGCCGCGGCGGGTGTAATCGGCCAGCAACAGCTCGTCGATCGCCTTCTGGGTGCCGTAGCTCAACAGCGGCGTATTGAAGAATTCATCGCCGATCTTGTCCGGGAACGGCGCGCCGAACACCGCGATCGAGGACGTGAAGACGATACGGGGCTTGTAGCCGTTTCCCACCAGCCGGATCGCATCCAGCAGCATCCGCGTGCCGTCGAGGTTGATGCGATAGCCCTTGTCGAAATCGAGCTCCGCCTCGCCCGAGACGATTGCCGCCAGATGGAAAATCACGTCGGGACGGTCGGCCACCAGCTTTTCGGCGGTGCCGGCGACCGCGAAATCGCAGGTCACGGTATCGACCGGAAATCCCGATTTGGCCGGTTGCGCCGGGGGGACCACGTCCTGCAGCGTCAGTCGGGCGATGTCGTTCTTGCCGAGACGCCCGTCGGCCAACAGCCGTTCGGACAATTTGCGGCCGACCATGCCGGCCGCGCCCAGTACCAGAATGTGCAAGACCCAACTCCTTGTTGTTTTTGTTCTATAGCGCTTTCGCGCGAAGTTGGAACCGGTTCGCGTGAAGAAAAATGGGTCAAAGAGCGGCAGCGGGGGGCCGCGCGCCTACTCCTTCACCGCTCCGGTCATCGCCGACACATAGTGCTCGACGAAGAAGGCGTAGAGGATAACCAGCGGCAGCGAGCCGCACAACGCCCCGGCCATCAGCGATCCCCAGCGGTAGATGTCGCCGTCGACGAACTCGTTGACGATCGCCACCGGCACCGTCTTGTTCTGGGTCGATTGCAGGAAGGTCAGCGCGTAGATGAACTCGTTCCAGCACAGCGTGAAGCAGAAGATGAAGGCCGAGATCAGGCCCGGCACCGCCAGCGGCAGCACGATCTTGACCAGGATCTGCCAGCGGCTCGCGCCGTCGATCAGCGCGCATTCCTCGAGCTCGAACGGGATGGTCTTGAAATAGCCCATCAAGAGCCAGGTCGAGAACGGGATCAGGATGGTCGGATAGGTTAGGATCAGCGCCATCGGCGAGTCGAACAGGCCGTACTGGAACACGACGGTGGCGAGCGGGATGAACAGGATCGAGGGCGGCACCAGGTAGGACAGGAAGATCAGGCCGCCGACCCAATGCGCGCCGCGATAGCGCAAGCGCACGATCGCGTAAGCCGCCAGCACGCTGGCGAAGATCGACAGCACCGTGGCGCAGATCGCCACATACATCGTGTTCCACAGCCAGTGCGGATAATAGCTTTCGAACAGAAGCTTGTGGATGTGCTTGAAGGTCGGGTTCCAGGTCCAGAACGGGTTGAACTTGTCGAGATCGAGCAACTGGTCGTCCGGTTTGATCGCGGTCAGTCCCATCCAGTAGAACGGAAACAGCAGGATGATCACGATGATCGACAGCGGCAGATAGAGCGTGACCAGACGGCGCGGCACCGACTGCAAATAGCTCATGCCCTCGCTGTGATCATCCATCGCCACCGTCGGCGACGAGCCCGACAATACGGCTTTCACGTCGACCGGCAAGGTCGGAAGATCAGTCATTGTTCTCTCCCTGCTGCCACTTGCGGCGCTGCAGCCCGAACCAGGAAACCATGATCGCTGCCAGCAGGAACGGGATCATCGCGCTCGAGATCGCGGCGCCCTCGCCGAGCTGGCCGGCGATGATGGCGCGCTGATACGACAAGGTCGCCATCAGATGCGTGGCATTGACCGGACCGCCGCGGGTCATCGCCCAGATCAGCTGGAAGTCGGTGAAGGTGAACAGGACCGAGAACGTCATCACGACCGCGATGATCGGGGTCAGCAGCGGATAGGTGATGTAGCGGAACATCTCCCACTTGCTGGCGCCGTCCAGCGTCGCGGCCTCGTAGAGCGAGGGCTGCACGGTCTGCAGGCCCGCCAGCAGCGTGATCGCGACGAAGGGAACGCCGCGCCAGATATTGGCAAAGATCACGCAGATCCGCGCCCAAGTCGGGTCGCCGAGGAAATTGATGTTCTGCGTGATCAGGCCGAGATGCTTGAGCGACCACGAGATGATCGAGAATTGCGAATCGAAGATCCACCAGAACGCCAGCGCCGACAGCACCGTCGGCACGATGAAGGGGATCAGCACCATCGCACGCAGCATCGCCTTGAACGGCATGTTCTCGTTCAGCAACAGCGCGAGATAAAGACCGACCGCGAATTTGATGGCGCTAGCGATCGATGTGTACAGGAGCGTATTGAACACCGAGAGCCAGAAGATCGAATCGCCCCACAGCCATTCGTAGTTCTCGATCCCGACGAACTCGCCCGGCCTTCCGATCTTTGCGTCGGTGAAGGAGATCCAGATCCCCAGCCCCAGCGGATAGGCCAGGAAGAAGATCAAGAACCCCATCGCCGGCAGCATGAACCAGAAGCCCAGCCAGTTCTTGTTGGTCCTGAGCTGGTCCCACGCGGTGGCCTCGCGGATCTGCGCCTTGGCGGTGCGGGGTTGCAATGCAATGTCAGCCATTGACGAAATCCCTTTGGTATAGCGATGCCGTCTTCACCGGTGCAGGCGGTAGAAACTCACGACGTGTCGTCAATTGGGCGGACCGCAGCCTGGGCCGCGGCCCGCCCGATTGCAGTTAGCGATAGATCCGCTTCAATTGCCGCTCGGCCTCGGCCACCGTCGTCTTGGCATCCTTGGCGCCGGTGCAATAGTTGGCGAACATGTCGACAACGATGAAGTCGGCGATCGCGGTCGCGGCCTTTTCGCCCGGCGTGCCGATGCCGGAAGCCGGCAGCGCGCGCTTGCTGGCCTGGCCGAACACCGCGTTCTTCGGGTCGGCGGTCCACACCGGCGAGGCGTCATAGGCGTTGAGCGTGTGGGTGAGATAGCCCCGCGCGCCCGACAGCCATTTGTCGAAGTTTTCCTTCTCCAGCATGAAGGCGATGAAGGCCTTGGCGGCGTTCGGATATTTGGTGAAGTTGAACGCCAGGATCGGAACCGCGAGCTGCAGTTCGGTCGGCTTGCCGATCGGGCCGACCGGCCACAGCGCATGGTCGATATCCTCGGCCAGATCCTTCTTGGCCGGATCGTCCTTGGCCGCGACGTAGATCGAGATGCCGTTCGAGGTCAGATACAATTCACCCGACAGGAACGCCTTGTTGTTGGAGGAGTCGTTCCAGGAAGCAACGCCGGGGATGAAGGTATCCGAAAGTGCCTTGGCGTATTCCAGCGCCTTGAACGTTTCCGGCGAATTGATGATGACCTTGTCGTCCTTGTCGACGGTCCAGGCGTTATAGCCCCAGAGGATGTTGTGCACCCAGGCGTTGGCGTCGCCGGTTGCATGGCCGAGCGCGAAGCCAGCGGGCGTGTTGTTCGCCTTCATCGCCTTGCAGAGTTCGAGATAGGCCGGGAAGTCCGACGGAACCGACTTGAATCCCGCTTTCTCGATGGCCGATTTGCGGTAGGTCAGATAGCCGCCGATGGTCGCGACGGGAATGCCGAGCCAGTCATTGCCCTGCTTGCAGGTCTTGGCGGCCGCATCGGTCCACCCACCGTATTTCTTGCCGAGGTAGTCGGCGACGTCGTTCATCTTCAACACTTTGGTCGGGAACAGCTGCGGCAGCGTGTGCAGGCCCCAGGCCAGATCGAGGCCAGAGCCGGTGTTCGCCGCGACCGACGCCTTGGGCTGCACGTCCTCGAAGGATTCGCTGAACACGTTCATCTCGGTGCCGGTGGCGGCCTTGAATGCCGCAACCATGGCGTTGAACGCATCATCCTCGGCCGGCACGAAGCGCTTCCAGCGCATCACCGTCAGCTTGGCGCCGGGCTCGGCCTTCCACGGCGCGGTCTGCGCCCAGGCCTTGGCAAAGTCGAACAAAGCCGGCCCGGTCAACGCGCCGGCCGCCGCCAGTGCGGTGCCGCCCTGAAGAAGCGTGCGGCGAGTAAAATCCTGCATAGTTCATCCTCCCTTTGGTCGTTTTTGATTTATGTTCAGGCGTTCAGTCGTTTCCCTGTCGTCTCGTCGAACAAATGCACGAGCGCCGGATCGGGTTTCAGCCGGACCCTGTCGCCCGGATTGAACTGATGACGCTCGCGAAACACCGCGATGACCTGCTCGCCGCCCAGTTTGGCGATGACCTGGGTTTCCGAGCCGGTCGGCTCGACCACCACGATCTCGGCCTCGGCGCCGTCGTCCGCGATGGTGAAATGTTCGGGACGGATGCCGTAGACCGCGGGCCGGCCATCGGAATTGGCGGGCGCCGTCGCCAACGGCAGCTTGATGCCGTTCGGGCCTTCGAATCCTAGGCTGCCGTTCGCCGTCAGCTTGCCGCTGAGGAAGTTCATCGCGGGCGATCCGATAAAGCCCGCGACGAACTGGTTGTCCGGCTTGTCGTAGAGTTCGAGCGGCGAGCCCATCTGCTCGACGATGCCGTCATGCATCACCACGATCTTGTCGGCCATGGTCATGGCCTCGATCTGGTCGTGGGTAACGTAAACGGTGGTGGTCTTCAGCCGCTGATGCAGCTCCTTGATCTCCGTGCGCATCGCCACCCGCAGCTTGGCGTCAAGGTTGGACAGCGGCTCGTCGAACAGGAACACCTGGGGATCGCGCACGATGGCGCGCCCCATCGCGACGCGCTGCCGCTGTCCGCCCGACAATTGCCGGGGATAGCGATCGAGCAGCGGCGTCAGCGCCAGGATCTCGGCGGCGCGCTTGACCCCCTTGCTGATTTCGTGGCCGCTGGCGCCGCGCAATTTCAGCGAAAATCCCATATTGTCGGCGACCGTCATATGCGGATAGAGCGCATAATTCTGGAACACCATCGCGATGTCGCGTTCTTTGGGCTGGACATTGTTGACGACGCGGTCGCCGATCGAGATCGTCCCGGAGGTGATGTTTTCGAGCCCCGCGAGCATCCGCAGCAAGGTGGATTTGCCGCAACCGGACGGGCCGACCAGAACGACGAAGGCGCCATCCTCGATCGGGATCGACACGCCGTGCAGCACTTCAAAGCCGCCAAACGATTTCCGCACGTCGCGAATCTGCACCGACGACATCTAATTCCCCTCCACGTTTCCGGCGACGTACGGCGAAAGCCGTCGCTGCTCTGCTTTATTGTTTTGATGCGGAAGTCGATCTGCGCCGACATTGTCTGCAATTCGAAGATCATTAGCAATCCGGTGGTAGCGCTGTCAATCTTTGTTCAACTGCCGTAATTGTTGTGATATGAGCGCGTCATGGAACGCAAACGAGCGAAGTCCGGCGAAATCCGGCTCACCGAGGTTGCCAAGCTCGCGGGCGTGAGCCCGATCACCGCATCGCGGTTTTTCAGGAATCCGCAGGCGCTGTCGCTGAGCAAACGGGAACGGGTGGCGAGTGCTGCGAAGGAACTGGGCTACGTGCCCAACCTCGCGGCGCGCGCGCTGGCTTCGCAGCGCACCGAGGTCATCGGCGTGCTGATCCCGTCCCTGACCAACAACGTGTTTTCGGACGTGCTGCGCGGCATCTATGACGGCTCAGAGGGAAGCCGTTACAGCATCCAGCTCGCCAACACGCGCTACAGCATCCTGCAGGAGGAAAAGCTGCTGCGCCTGTTCCAGGCCCAGAAGCCGGCCGGTCTGATCGTGACCGGCCTCGACCAGACGGCGGAATCCCGCTCGGTGATGGAGGCCATGAATTGCCCGATCGCCCAGATCATGGAAATCGGGCCCGACCCGGTCGACATGATGATCGGGTTTTCGCACTATGATGCCGCATTTGCAGCGGTTTCTCACCTTATCGCACAGGGTTTCCGGCGCATCGGATTTCTCGGCGCACAGATGGATCCCCGCGTGCAGCGTCGCCTGCAGGGCTACCGCGATGCAATGAAGGCCGCCTCGCTGTTCGACCCGCGCACCATCGTGACCACGCCGGTCCCCACTACGGTGACCTTGGGCGGGACACTGCTCGCCGACCTTCTATCGAGGACGCCGGACGTCAAGGCGGTAATCTGCGTCAACGATGACCTCGCGCTCGGCGTTCTCTTCGAATGCCAGCGCCGGCACATCTCCGTTCCCGATGACATGGCGATCGTCGGCTTCAATGACATGGAGTTCATGGCTTCCGCCGTACCCTCCCTGACCAGCGTACGAACCAACCGCTACGAAATGGGCCGGCGCGCCGTCACCATGGTGACGGCGGCGATCGATGGTAATCGCCCACCGGAACCGGTTGTCGATCTCGGTTTCGAGCTCATGATCCGCCAAAGTTCATCGGCGCGCGGCGTTTGATGACGGCCGCGACCGAGCTCCCCCGATCAAATGATTGTAGCGAAAAAATGGTAGCGCTACCTTTTGGGCGGGGCTAATACTAAATCGCTAGAACAACGATCCGGGGGCATCCCGGCTTCACCAAAGATGCATTTCTGAACGTGGTGTAAGCCGCCGCCGCGCGGTAGGTTGCGTCCCAAAGAATGCTAGTCGCGGAGGAAACAACAATGAACAAGCCGTTGACCGGCGTCACCAGGCGCAAGCTCCGCTCCAGCGAATGGTTCAACAACCCCCATAATCCCGGGATGACCGCGCTCTATCTCGAGCGCTACCTCAATTACGGCCTGACCCGCCAAGAACTGCAAGCCGGCAAGCCGATCATCGGCATTGCGCAGACCGGCAACGATCTATCGCCGTGCAACCGCCATCATCTGGAACTGGCGCACCGGGTGCGCGAGGGAATTCGCGCCGCCGGCGGCATCGCGATGGAGTTTCCGACCCATCCGATCCAGGAGACGGGGAAGCGCCCGACCGCGGCGCTCGATCGCAACCTCGCTTATCTCGGCCTCGTTGAAATCCTGTTCGGCTATCCCCTCGACGGCGTGGTCCTGACCACGGGCTGCGACAAGACCACGCCTGCCTGCCTGATGGCGGCGGCGACCGTCAACCTGCCGGCGATCGTGCTGTCCGGCGGGCCGATGCTCAACGGCTGGCACAACGGCCAGCGCTCGGGTTCTGGAACCGTGGTCTGGAAAGCGCGCGAGCAGCTGGCCGCGGGCGAGATCGACTACGAGGAGTTCATGAATATCGTGGCCTCCTCGGCTCCTTCGGTCGGCCATTGCAACACCATGGGAACCGCCTCCACCATGAATTCGCTCGCTGAGGCCTTAGGGATGTCCCTGCCCGGCTGCGCCGCGATCCCCGCTCCCTACCGCGAGCGCGGCCAGATCGCCTACGAGACCGGCGCCCGCATCGTCGGGATGGTCTGGGAGGATCTCAAGCCGTCGGACATCCTGACCCGCAAGGCGTTCGAGAACTGCATCGTCGTCAATTCGGCGATCGGCGGCTCGACCAACGCGCCGATCCACATCAACGCGCTCGCCCGCCATGTCGGCGTCGAGCTCGATATCGACGACTGGCAGAAATTCGGCCACGACGTGCCGCTGCTGGTGAACATGCAGCC